>JAAYPL010000160.1 GCA_012519875.1 Clostridiaceae bacterium
ATGTTGATCGGGAGATTTTTCCTTCCGTGATCGATTATTTGGCTCTGGGACATTTGCACGTGCCACAAAACTTGTCCGGCAGTGATCATCAGCGCTATTCCGGATCGCCGATTCCCATGGGCTATGGTGAGGTGAAGCAACAAAAACAGGTGCTGCTGGTCGATTTTCAAGGGCGACAACCCACTGTTACACCTGTGGCCGTCCCTTGCTTTCAGGAACTGGAGCGGATCAGCGGTTCGTTGGAGATGATTCTGTCCCGATTACAATATCTGCGGGAACAGGACAGTTCGGCCTGGCTTGAAATCGAGTATACCGGACAAGAAATCATCGGGAACCTGCGGGAGCAAATTATCGATCTGGCCGCAGGATCCCGTTTGGAGATCCGTCGCATCAAAAATCGCCGCGTTGCGGAGCGTGTGTTGAGCCGGAATTTTGCCGATGAGATGTTGGATGATCTGGAGGTTTCGGACGTCTTCGAGCGCTGCTTGGACAGTCATCAGGTAACCGAAATCGAACGAAATGAGTTGCGCCGCCTTTTTCAAGAAATTGTGCAGAATCATGAGGAAGCCGATCCGCATGCGGGATAAATATTCAAAAAACCGGGGATTTTTGTGTGAAAATACTGGAACTGCGTTTTAAAAATCTGAATTCATTGTACGGCGAATGGAAACTTGACTTGACCGCTCCCGAATATGAAGCCGACGGCATTTATGCCATAACCGGCCCGACCGGATCGGGGAAATCGACCATTCTTGACGCGATTTGTCTGGCTTTGTACGGTCAGACCCCCCGCTTGAACCGAATCAACAAAAGCAGCAATGAAATCATGTCCCGGCAAACCGGTGAGTGTTATGCAGAGGTGGTTTTCGAATCAGAGTCGGGTTGTTACCGATGTACCTGGCGTCAGCATCGAGCGCGTAAACAGCCGGATGGAAATTTGGCGGAGGCGATTCATGAAATTGCCAACGGGAAAACAGGCGAGGTCCTTGAAACGAAAAAAACCGCCACCGTGGCTTTGATCGAAGAAAAGACCGGGATGGATATGGCGCGCTTCACACGCTCGATTTTGCTGGCACAAGGGGAGTTCACCGCTTTCCTGCAAGCCCCTGCCGATGAGAAAGCACCGATTCTTGAACAGATAACCGGCACCGAGATTTACAGCCAATTGTCAAGAGACGTTTTTGAAAGACAAAAGGCAATCCGCAATGAACTTACGCTTTTGACGGCTGAATTGAGCGGTGTGACCCTGCTTGATCAAAACGAAATTCAGGAAATCAAGAAAGAGCAGAACCGGCTGCAGCAAAGCCAGCAGGAAACAGAACGGCATCTTGCCGATCTGCGTGCCGGAATCAATTGGCTGTCTAATATTAAGTTGCTTGAGCAACAGGTTCAATCCATTCAACTGGAGCAAAAACTTTTGGACCAAGAACAAAAGTCCTTTCAGCCCCGGCGGGAGACTCTGGTTCGGGCGGAAAAGGCGGCTGTTCTGGAGGGTGGCTATGCTGTCTTAATCCGTTTGCGCGATCAGCAATCGCGGGAGGAGACTGCTCTGACCGAGACCCGGCAGCAAATGCAGGAACGTACTGAAAAGCTTGCGGCACATTCATCCCGGCTGGACTTGGCGATCGAAGAGGTTGCCGCGGCAAAATCCGAGTTACAGCGGCAAATGCCGGCCATCAAGCAGGCCAGAGTTTTGGAGGGTCAGATCGAAACGCAAAAGAGTGTAGTCAATGACCTGGTTGATGAAATTAACCGCATGGAGCAGCAGTTGGAGAAAAACATGGATAACCGTCGGCAGATCCGTGAGGCGAGCCAACTGCAGGCCGATCAATTGACCAAAGTGACAGATGAAATGACGCGTCATTCGCCGGATGCTGCACTGGTAACCGAAATGACCGGTATCACGGAGAAGTTATCCGCCTTGCTTGGCCGAGTGAATGAACAAAAAAAATATACCGGATCACTGGAGCGGATAGGACAGGATCTGTTTCGGGCCGAGGCAGAGCACCAAGAGGCAGGCCGTGAGCTTGGCACAAGTCAAAAAGACCATCAGGAAAAAAGAGCCGCCGCACTTGAGGCCGGGAGAAAACTTAAAAACTACCTTGACGGACGCCTGTTACGTGAGTACCGCCAGGATCAGGAAAATTTACTTCGCGAGCTGGGATTGCGGAAAAAAATTGCGGATCTGGAAACCGAACGCCGGGCGCTTATAGCCGGCCGGCCATGTCCGCTGTGCGGCTCGACCAGTCATCCCTTTTCTTCAGGGCAGGAACCGGAACCGGATGAAATCGAGCAACGCTTGTCGATATTACGTGCTTATATCGACCAGGCTGAGCGGTTGGAAGAAACCGCGGGAGAAGCGGATAGGCAAGTATCGGTTGCCGAAAAGCGTGTTGGAGCAGCCGAACAGGCTTTGGCGCTGGCTGCGGCCACCCGGGAGAGGATCCGCGGGGATCAGGCCCGTCTGCAGGAAGAACAGCAAAACTGCCGAGAACGCTTGGATGGCCTGACCGCGGATCTGCAGCAAATGTTAAGTCCGCTGGGTATTACTGAAATTGATCCGGCAAAAATCCAGGAAATAAGAACAACCCTGCAGGCTCGCCTGCAAAACTGGCAAGAGCTGCAGGCCGAGAAAATCAGCCTGGAGTCAGGAATGCAGCGATTTGCCGCTGAGGCGGCCGGACTTGATGCGATTATTGCCTCCGCCCAACAAGCGTGTCTTGAAAAAGCAGAATTACTGACCAAGCAGCAAGAGATACTCGACCGACTGGAAGGAAGACAGGCCAACATATTATCAGGGCTTTCCGCCGATCAAATGGAAACCAAGCTCAACCGGGCGCTCACCCAGGCTGAGCAGGACCGGGATCGGATCAGGGCGGCCCGTGATCTGATCAAGGAAGAACGGGATGCGGCCCGCATCCGAAGCGAGCAATTGCAGACGGCGCTAGACCACCTTGCACCGGATCTGGATCTTCAAGAAAAAATCTTTCGCGATGAGTTAAACAAAGGCGGTTTTATCTCTGAATCCGATTTTAAAGAGCAAAGCCTTGCTGCTGATCAACGCAAGGCCTTGGCCGAACAAGTAAAAAACCTCGATACCCGCCTGGCCGAGGCACAGACGCGGCTAAAAGATAAAAAGGACGCTTTGGCCGAGGCCAAGGACCTGGCCTTGACAAACAGATCTCTGGAGGAGCTTGAGGCAGAATTGGCCATACAGATCCGGCAAGATCAGCAGATCAGCCGGGACATCGGGGCGATTGAACAAAGGCTCGCCGCAGACGACCAAACCAGAGCCGCCAGTGCCGATAAAGCAAGAAAAATGACTGCTTTGAGGAAGGATTGGTTGCAATGGAATCGTTTAAATGAGCTGATCGGATCGGCTGACGGCAAAAAATTCCGCAATTTTGCACAGGGTATAACCTTTGAAGTTTTGATTTCACATGCCAACCGACAGCTGATGCGGATGACCGATCGCTACCTGCTGGTCAAAGATGCCGATGCGCCCCTTGAATTAAATGTCGTGGACAACTATCAGGCCGGCGAAATACGCACAACCAGAAATCTGTCCGGCGGCGAAAGTTTTCTTGTCAGCCTTGCATTGGCACTGGGGCTATCCAGAATGTCCAGCCGAAAAGTACGTGTTGATTCGCTTTTTTTGGATGAAGGATTCGGAACGTTGGATGAAGATACTCTGGAAACCGCATTGGAAACATTGGCCGGCTTGCCCCAGGATGGCAAGCTGATCGGCGTTATTTCTCATATTCCGGCATTGAAAGAACGTATTGCCACCCGCATCAACATTGAACCGGCTGCCGGTGGCCGCAGCACGATTACCGGACCCGGGGTCACGTACTGTTCTTCCTGAGTTATTCATTTGAACCGGAGTGATATAATCGGTGGCAGCATCGTTATTGATTTTACGTTGGAAATCGAAGCGGCGTTTATATGAAAGGAAACAGTGTCATGAAACCAAACCGGATCGCTATCTTAAACACCAATCGCATCATTTCTGTTTTGCCTAAGCACTTGGATATTCTGCGCCGAACCGCGCCGGACTGTGAGTTTCTGTTGGCTGAAAAAGCCGAAGATTTACCTGTCTTGGCTGCCGATGCAGACGCCCTGATCCTCTGGCCGTCGGTTGGACCGGATCTGATAAGCTACATTCGGAACACCCCCGGTCTCCGATGGTTGCATCTATTCACTTCGGGGGTGGACCGGCTGATAAACAGCGAAGCCGGAAAGATTCCGGGCTATCGGATCACCAGCACCAAAGGCATTCACGGCTACCCGATTTCCGATCACGTATTGGCACTGATGTATGCTTTTTTGCGCCAGTTGCATGCCGCCGCACATTACCAGCAGAAGCGGAGCTGGTCTTCGGATATCTTGTCCGGTAATTGTCGTGAAATTGCCGGCCTGACAGTGGGCATCATCGGGGTCGGCAACATTGGCCTTGAGCTGGCTCGTAAATGCAAATTGCTGGACATGACCGTTCTGGGCGCCAAACGACAACCGATTACAAGCCAATGGCTGGATAAATGCTATCCGATCAGCCAATTACCCGACTTGCTGGCAGCGTCTGATTTTGTTGTGTTGTGCTTGCCCCTTACCGAAGAATCCCGGCATCTTATTGGCCGCGAAGAATTGAGGGTTATGAAAAACAGCGCCATCCTGATCAATATTGCCCGGGGTGGTGTTGTGGACCAAGAGGCACTAATTGAGGCTTTAGAGCAAGGAATCATCGCGGGTGCCGGTCTTGATGTGACCGATCCCGAGCCATTACCGGAAAGCAATCCACTCTGGGGGATGCCCAATGTAATCATCACACCGCACATTTCCGCTCAATCACCCCAATATATGGACCGTGCCATCCATGTTATTGCCGAAAACCTACGACGGTTTCTGGCTGATGAGCCTTTGCTGGATGAGGTTCCGCGCCATGGGCTGGAGAGCAGATAAATCCGGCGTGCCGGGCCGCACAAAAGCAATAATTAAGATGTCCGCCTGATCACGAGCGGCTGATTGCTCAATCTTCTTCCGGTTTGGGCGGCACTCTGAAATGCGGTTTTTCCGGATGAGCCAGACAATATGGCGTGTCAAAGCCTACTTCTTCAATGGGAATCAGGCGGCGAAACTCGCCGTCACGTTCCGCCTGATCGAGAATCTTTTCAAACATGGGCTTGCGCTGGCCGATCAGGGGTTTCATATGCTCAGAAATATCCGGATCCAACCGGATGGCTCCGGTTGGACAGATCATGAAACACCAAGCGCATTCGTGGTTGTCATTACACAGGTTCCCCTCGCTGCCGAATTTCTGCGGATCGCTGGTCAAATCGGTATAATTCATGGTGCAAAAATCCATACAGCGGGTGCATTTCGGATAAATACATTTTTCCGGATCCCGAATGATCTTTCCCTGGGGATTACCGTAATCCAACAGCATGTTGACGATGGCAACGGCTTGATTCTGATCCACATCATTTTTCGGCATGGGTGGGATCAAATCCGTTTCCCCCGCGGCGATTCTCTGGCTGCGAAGCACCATCTCTCGGCCGAATTCCTTGGCTTCCGCACAATCCTGTTCATCAGGATGACCGGCGGTGTAGTATGGTTCCGGCATACCCGGCATGACCACATTGCCATACCAACGTGCGCTGCCGATCACCGTAAAACCGGCTTTTTTCAGATTGGGCAGCACCACCGGAAAATAGAAGCTGGGCATGGTCCCGTGGGTGGCAAAGGCAAAAATATGCTTGCCTTTCTGCGGCGGAACATTCTGGTAAAACCGCCGGATGTTCGGCGGATCGGCTTTCCATATCGGACTGCCCAGGCCGATCAGGTCATAATCCTCAAGCATGTCGTTCGTGACCTTCCGGATGGAACAGATGTCGACTTTGCTTGCCACTTCGCGAGCTCCTGCAGCAATGCTGTGAGCAATTTTTCGCGTATTGCCGCTTTGAGAAAAGTAGATGATTAATACGTTCATAGTCAATCCTTCCACAACATTAATAAAGTAAGGCCATTATATCAGATTCAACAGATTCAATCGGACTTTGACTGTCGATACTCGGAAGGGCTCATACCTATGTATCGTTTGAAAACGGCCAGCAAATGATTGGCATGCCGGAACCCCAGTTGGTTCGCTATATCGCTGATGCTCAGCTTGGTCAAGGTCAACAACTCGCAGGCACGGTCCAAACGGTGTTTTTCCAGCTGCTTGGTGACCGAAAGGCCGGTCTCCTTTTTGCATAGACGATCCAGATAATCCGGATTTAGGTAAAAGTGATTGGCCACCGACTCGCGAGAGGATGCTTCATCGAGATTTTGTTTGATATATTTGAGGACTTTCTCAATCAAACCAGCCGTTGATACTTCAGTGTGTTGTGTGTCGCTCAGACGTTGGCATAATAAATGTAGCCAGCTTTGTAGATCCGCCAAAGACTTGTTTGGCATCGCGATTGAATCATTGATGGCGTCCTGCCAGTCAGACAGCACTTGAGAAGCTGGCACGCCGGCCTTTTCCATCGCTGGGTAAAAAAGATGTAGTAATTCGTAGTATATTTGCTGCAATTCATCGACACTAATGGTGATCGCGGCCAATGGATGGGAGAAATAGTCGTCGGCACTTTGCAAAAACTCCTGATAGCAACCATTGGTAATTAGTATTTTCCAGAGTTCGCGATCGGGCTCGTGCTTTTCTTCGGTTACAGGTTGATCCTTTTCTAGGTTGATGACTTTGTTTTCCCAAACCACATTGGCATGATCGGCGTCTTTTAATTGACCAGCCTGGGCCGCCAGATCGTGTAAAGCACATGACATTCCAAGGTAAATGTTGACATCGCAGCGCAGGTAGGTGTGGATGGCATGAATACAATCCTGACAGTGTGATAAAAAAAGCGGCTGGTCTTTCAGGTCCGTATCCCTTTCGGAACAGATAAGCAAGCACAGCAATTGATCATCGGCAAGCTCGACCATCAATCCATTGGCATGAGGTTCGAACAGTATTTCTTCAGCAATGTTTTTTACAGCAAAGGTCATGGCTTTTTGTTCGAATAAGGTAAACTTTTCTGTCCATCGGCGGCGACGGACCGAAAGCAGTAGCGGCAAAACACGGATTTCATCGTTGTAAGGGATATTGTACTCTTGAGCCGCACGGGAAATATCTTCTTCGTTAGGCAAAATAGAGCCGTTGACGATATCCAGCAAGAACTTTTCCATCATGACCGGCTGATATTTGAGCCAGAACTCGCCATATTGGCTGTATCGATCCTTGTGACTGTCCCGGATCCGCTTTTCGGTAGCTGCCTGAATGGCTTTCTCCAGATCGTGACTGTCGCAAGGCTTGAGAATGAAGTCAAAACTTCCCAGTTTCAGAGCCCTCTGTGCATAATGAAAATCCATATGGCAGGTCAAAACAATAGGGACGGTAGCAGGGGAGTGGGTTCGGATCCATTCCAACAAATCCAAGCCATTTCCATGAGGTAGTTCAATATCGCACAAAAGGATGTCAATTTGATTCTTTGACAAAACTTGCTGTGCCTGACCAAGAGTGTGTGCCGTATGAACTTCAGATATGCCAAGGCTTTTCCAGTCAACAGCGTCCAGAATATCGTGAACAAGCAATATTTCGTCATCAAGAATCAAAGCTTTCATCCATGACCACCTCTCAGGGGAATATAAATCTGGTTGAGGGCGCCGCCTTCAGGTTGATTGGTACACAGTAGCTTGGCTTGGCCATTGTAAATTATTTTCAGACGATCGCGCACATTGGCAATGCCAATTCGTTCGCCGTATTCATCGAAAATCGGCTGCTCCTGGTTGAGCTTTTCCAAGATACGAGGGGCGTAACCGCAACCGTTGTCTTTAACTGTGATCTTCAGATAATTCTTCTCAGCTTCGGTCAACAATTCGGTATTTATGTCAATTCTGATAGGCGTATCCATCGGCGACGAATACTTCACTGAATTTTCGACGAAGGTGTGGATACAAAATGGTGGGATTGGGTGATTGGCCAGAAAACTTTGAGTGTTGATAATACAGTCAATTTGTTCAGGAAAACGACGTTTTTGAATGGCCATGTAATTTTGAATATGTTCAAGCTCTTGGCTTAGCGGAACAAGACTGGCTTTGTTGGCAAACATATACCGAAAATAACGAATCAAATGGAGGGACATTTCCATGATCAGATCGTAGTTTTTTGATTTTGCCAAGGCATAGAGCACATTCAAAGAATTCATAAAAAAATGCGGATTAATCTGCAGTTTCAGATGCTCGAGCTCGAATTGCTGACTTTGGATCTTTTGCTCGTAATTATCAATTTTCAGCTGATGAATTTGGGTCAACATGGTATCAAATGTTCGATTGATGACCCGGAATTCTGTGCTGGACTCTGACATGTTCAGCTGGGAGTCCACATTTCCCCGCCCAACATCCGCCATGGCTTTCTGCAATCTCTGCATCGGGGAAAGCAACGTCCTTCTCAAAAACAAAGCATAGAGAACTAAATACAGGATCATTGGAAGGGCTACAGTGATCAATATCTGTGCTATTACAGGAAATTCAGCAAACAACGCATCATCTCGTGTCAGGCTGAGCAGCGCAAAATCGCCTTGGGAGGAATTTTGCCCAACCACAATATGCTTGTGATTCTTGCCGGACAAGTAGTAATCAGTAAAGCTTTGTTGCAAATCGATGCCGTGTTCCTTAACAAACGAGATATCGGACAAAGCCGTCCCTTCTTTGCTGACAAAGATGATTTTTCGATTTTTATTGGTCATTTCCCGGTTCATCGATGATGCCAATTTATCCACATCAACCCAGGCTCCCACATAAATACCATCCCGCTCGATGACCCGGTGCAGAAAGCCCTTTTCTTGGGAAAAAAACGCCGACCAATTATTGTATCTCAAGGGCCGGATTTGCCGGTTGTCAATGATGTACCGAATTTTCGTATTAACCTGATTAATGGTCTGGGAATTGGCGTCGGACGCAACGGCGTAGATCAACAAGTCATTTGCCGGATCGTACATATAGATGGCTTCAACCAGTTTTTCCGATATCATTTGCTTACGCATTTCTTCAATAATTTTAATGAGAATCAGTGGCATATCATCGATGCTATAAGCGTTAAAGTAATTGCGAAAGGCAGAATTATCAACGATGAAATTGGCCAGTGCTTTACTGGTGTTGTTGAGATGAGAATCAAGATCCTTTAAATATAAGCCGACCATCTCGGTATTGACCTGTGCCACTTGATCCCGCAAGGCGTCCATTGTGTAAAACCGGATATAGACAATGATAGCCATGACAACCAACAGCAAAAGGACCGCCGCAATGAGAAATTTGAAACGCAAAGAACGGATATTATCACGGATAGTGTTGGTTTTAGACATGTTGAGGCCGGTCATTTTTGATCATAATAGTCGATAATCCGTTGAGCCTTGGTCGAAAAAATATCTGGTTGACAAGAACAAAAACAAGTAAAATAAAAAAAGCCTGTTAACAGGCTATCATTAGAGCTTAAAAAAAACAAGGAGGAAGATGAACGATGACTAGAAAATGGATCACATTATTGCTGGTTGCCGCACTGATTCTGGCTCTGGCCGCTTGTACTACCCCCACGGCATCAACGCCGGCGGGTACAACGGCGCCTCCGGGACCGGGATCCACAACCAAAGCGACCGATCCGCCACCAGCTAAAGCAGAGACGTTGATAATGTACTTTATCGACACGGGTGACCGGCCCGACATGGCGTTGGTTGTGGACGAAATGAATCGTATTTCCGGCGAGGCGATCAATATCACTGTTAACGCGACCGGAATTGCTATTTCCAATTACTCGCAACAGATTCGCCTCATGTTGACCGGCCGGGAGAAGATGGACATTTTGAACACGTCGACCCTACCCTTTGGTGATTTCGGCAATCAGGTGGCAAACAAACAATTGCTGCCGCTCAATGATTATATCGATGAATACGGCAAAGGCATCAAAGAACTGGTTGGCAATTATCTCAAAGCCGGAACAGTGGGCGGCGATTTGTTGGCAATCCCGACCTACCGCGATCTGGCAAAAGATGCCGGTGTCATAGTCCGTAAAGATCTGGTCGAAAAATACAATCTTGATGTTGCCAGTGTCAAAAAACTGGCAGACTTGGAGCCTCTTCTGGTGAAAATTAAAGAAAACGAGCCGGATCTTGCACCTTTCTATCCGACACAGGAGATCTATGGTGGTATTTGTACTGGTCTGCTGGTTCCCGGCGGTGACACATTGGGCAGCGATCAATACTGGACAGGTGTCCTGCTTGATGCCACCGACACGTCCATGAAGGTCGTCAACTACTATGAAACCGACGCTTACATGGAGCTGGTCAAGCTGATGTATTCCTGGGCTCAGAAAGGATTGATCAGTCCTACCGCGGTGACCAATCAGGAAACTCCGACCGACTTGGTCAAAGCCGGGAAGCTGGCCTCTCAGGTCTACCACATGAAGCCCGGTATTGAACGCCAAGGCGACACAGCCTGCGGCATGCCCATGACCTATATCCGGATCCATGAGCCGGTTGCTTCGACCGGAACCCCGGCAGCATTTATGTGGTCGGTCGCCGCCCACACGGAAAAACCGGAAGCCTCGGTCAAGTATCTTGACTTCACCTTTACCAACAAAGAGATCAATGACACGTTCCATTGGGGTATCAAAGACCAGCACTGGACGCTGACCTCGGATGGCCACGCCACCTTCGCCCCCGGACTTGACGCCAAGACTTCCGGTTATGTTGGACAGGCCGGTTTTGTCTTCGGCAATTCGCTGCTGACCTATGTCTGGGAAGGAACCCCGTTGGATGTCTGGGATCAAATGATGACCTACAATAAAAGCGCGATCCAATCGGTGGCTTTGGGTTTCCAATTTGACACCACACCGATTAAAACCCAGTTTGCTGCCTGCACAAATGTCGGAAATGAATATATCAAGGCAATCGGAGTTGGGGCCGTTGATCCGGATGTGAAAGTTCCGGAGCTGGTGAGCAAGTTGAAAGCTGCCGGCGTTGATGAGATTATTGCCGAAAAGCAACGGCAGCTTAATGCCTGGGCAGAAGCCAATAAATGATTATTATAAAAGATTAAGTGTAAAATTACTGTTTGCGTTTCATTCCCCCGCCGGCGCAGTCTGGCGGGGGGACCAAACAGGATGATGCCCAGAAGGTGAAAGTTTAATGGATCATTCGATCAAAACAAAACAAATTACAAAAAAGAAAAGCAAAAAATCCATTCGTTATTATTGGCCGTTTCTGGTCATGTGTATTCCCGGCTTGGCGTATCTGTTGATCAACAACTTTTTGCCCTTGGCCGGTCTGACGATTGCTTTTCGTGATATTGACTATTCGATCGGTATTTTTAATAGCCCATGGGCGGGTTTCAAGAACTTTGAATTTCTCTTTGCTACCGATTCGGCATGGATTATTTTTCGCAATACGGTGGCTTACAATGCTATTTTTATTGTTGTCAATACGGTAGCGGCTGTCACGGTTGCCATTCTCCTGAATGAAGTGCGCAAAAAGGTCATGCTTCGGATTTATCAAAGTCTGGTTTTACTGCCGTATCTGATTTCAATGGTCGTTGTTGCATATATCGTCTATGCGGCGTTGGCTGCAGACACCGGCTTTGTCAATCAGTCCATTCTTAAACCACTGGGCATCAAGCCCATCAATTGGTATATAGAACCCCAATACTGGCCGATCATTCTGCCCTTGGTCAATCTTTGGAAACAAGTCGGCTTTTTGTGCGTTATTTATTTTGCATCGATCATCGGCATCAGCAGTGATTATTTTGAAGCCGCCATATTGGATGGAGCCGGTAAATGGAAGCAAATCATCCATATCACCCTGCCCCTGATCAGACCGACCATCATTACTATGTTTTTGCTGGCTGTCGGCCGAATTTTTTACGCTGATTTCGGTTTGTTTTACCAAGTGCCGATGGATTCCGGTATGATTTATTCGACAACCAACGTGATTGATACTTATGTTTACCGGGCGCTGATCAAGATCGGTGATATCGGCATGGCGTCAGCGGCGGGATTTTTCCAGTCAGTTTTAGGTTTTATCCTTGTGATGTCCACGAACTTGTTGGTTCGCAGAGTGGACTCTGAAAACGCACTTTTTTAACAGAAGGCGAGAGGGTAAGATAATCATGATAAAAAGTAAAACCAGTTTGTCTATATTGGTGCATGTCGTTTTGAGTATTCTGGCCTTGTCGTGCCTGATTCCGTTTTTTATTCTATTGATGTCTTCGTTATCCAGTGAAACATCCTTGCTGCGTTATGGCTATTCTCTTTTTCCCAAAGAGTGGAGCCTCAAGGCCTATGAATTCCTTTGGATGCGGCGGGTTATGCTCCTGCAGGCTTATGGCATTACCATTCTGATTACAACAGTGGGCACGATTGTCAGCCTGACAATCACCTCGCTGATTGCTTATGCATTGTCACGACGGGACTTTCCATTGGCCCGCATCGTGACGTTTATTGTATTTTTTACCATGCTGTTTAATGGCGGCTTAGTGCCGACCTATCTGATTTACACCCAGGTCATTGGTGTGAAAAACACCTTGTTCGGCTTGTTGTTGCCCGGGTTGTTGATGAACGGTTTTAACGTACTTATTATGCGGACCTTTTTTGTGCAAAACATTCCGGTTGAGGTGCTTGAATCAGCCCATATTGACGGCGCCGGTCACTTTCGAACCTTTTTCCGTATCGCCCTGCCCTTATCTTATCCCATCTTGGCCACAATCGGCTTGCTGGTGGCGGTTGGTTATTGGAACGACTGGTACAACGGATTTATTTTTCTTACGGACACCTCTTTGTTTAATATTCAAAGTGTCCTCAATCGGATGCTGAGCGACATCCGGTTCATCGCCACCAATCCGGTCGGCGGGGCGATCAGCGCTGCTGTGGCGGCTAATATGCCATCGGTTTCCATTCGTATGGCGATCGCTATTATTGCCGTAGTGCCGCTGCTGACAGTGTATGCGTTTTTCCAGAAGTATTTCGTCAAGGGTATAGCCGTTGGAGCCGTTAAAGGCTAAAAATAAGTGAGACGACAAAAAGAGGAGGTCATTTCATGAAGAAAAGCGTACAGGAGCGCCTGGAGATTGTTGATCAAGTGATCGGATCCAGGCTTTTGATGACGAAACCGCTCAAGGCGGATTCATTGCGGAATAGAGTGTTTGGCGATAGTTGCACCGGGTATAGTTTCCAAATTGACAATCTTAGCTACCGGGGCATATGGGTTTCGACCATCGAAGCCATTGAGCTGAAAGTCGATGGTGAGGCTGTTGCTCAAGAGGACATGCTGTTCTGCATTCGAGATTTGAAGATTCCCTTGGTTGCTTTGGGCGGTCATTCGGAGATCTTTTGGGGCAGCCGTGATGAAGCTCGGATCAGCGTCAATCGTGTGGGCGGCCTCAAACCGGGGGCACATCATTTTGAGATTCTGATCAAAAAACGTGCGGACTTTGGTCATTCGTATGGTGAGGGTGAGCAGGGCTACGAAGACGCAACCGAATTCCATACCCCCCTGGAAATACGCGACCAAACGACCTATGTTATTAAGGAGGCCTGAAGATGGGAAACATGAAACACAGCATTACACTTTATGGTTTTGGAATGAAGTATATTCAAGGCCTCTATTCTTTCGAAGAGGTTCTGCAAAAGGCCAAAAAAATGGGCGGCGACGGGATTGAAATTGTCGCTCCGCAGATGATTCCCGGCCACCCGAATCCGACACCGGAATGGATGGCGTATTTTCGCGGATTATTGTCTGAAAACGACCTGACACCGGTCTGCTACAGCGTCTACATTGACAGCGGCAAGAATAAGGGGCGCTTTCTGACCGAAGCCGAGCGAATGACCGGGACCATCAATGAAATGGAATATGCCAAGCAGATGGGTTTTCCGATCGTTCGTTCACAGGATGCCCTGCTGCCGTCGACAATGGAAAAACTTCTTCCTTATGCCGAGGAACTGGGCATTCATCTGGCGATTGAACTGCACGGCCCCTGGTCGCCGTCGACACCTGTTTTCCAAGAGTATGCCGAGCTTTTTGCCCGGAAAAACTCTGACTATCTTGGCATTGTTATGGATTTTTCTGCCTTTGCCTCGGGTGCTCCGGCCACGGTGCTCAACAAATTTTCCGATGACATTTGCAACAAGCCGCTCTTGCAGGAAATCAACCGGCTGTATGCAACAACTGAAATACCCGAGCCGGAACTCATCGAAATGATCCGGGCCAAAGGTGGCGATGAGGTTGACGAATATATTGCTCGCAAGCTGATTTTCTCCATCGATGCTTCTGCCAAGATGGGGACCCCCTATTATCGGACAAAACCGGATTATGAAGGTTTCCGCCACCTGCTCAAGTGGTCAAAATACATGCACGGCAAATTTTTCTATGTTGATGAGAATTATAATTGTCCGGGCATTGATTATCCGACCTACGTCCGTATTATGAAAGAAGAAGGTTTCGACGGGTTTATTGCCTCGGAGTATGAAGGGGGCCATTTTGACCCGAGCGTCAGCGAAGAAGAGCAAATTGTCCGTCATATTCATATGCTCGAAAAATTATGGAATGAAGTCTGACCCTCTCTTGGTACGCCCGCCGGTTTTATTCAAAGTGCACAGCTGTAAATAGGCGGTTGAACTTGGGCGGAACAGATATAAAACAAGCATGAAAAAGCCCCTGTAACCTCGAGGTTGCAAGGGCTTTTCCGTTTGGCGCGCCCGACAGAAATCGAATCCATAACCTTCTGATCCGTAGTCAGACGCTCTATCCAATTGAGCTACGGGCGCGTGTGCTAGATCATAATAAGGTACCACGACGGTTTTGTCAACATTATGTGTACCGCCGGAAACCCCATGCCGGAAACCCCGGAAAATCTTAAAAGTTGATTTTCGACGTGCAACGCCGAGCATGCTTTAAGATTCCGGCAGAATTGCTTTAATGCCGGCTCGCAGCGTTGATTCATCAATGCCGCCACGATACCCGTAGGCAATGAAGCCGTCCTTATCAATAAACAGGGTGGACGGGATGGATGTAATGCCATAAACACGGGCCGCATCACGATCGGTATCGAAAAAAACCGGAAAAGTAAATCCCTCAAGATCAATGTACTCCTGCCCATCGGTCTGTTTCTCCCGTTGTCCGTCAACCAGATCAACCATCATAAACATGACGTCATCTTTGACTTCACGATAGACGCGATCAAAATGGGGCATTTCCTGTCGGCAGGGAGGACACCAGGACGCCCAGAAATTGAGGACGACCGGCCGGCCCCGGTAATCCGATAAGCGATGCTCGGTGCCATCGGCTGCGTAGACAACGAAGTCCGGGGCCGAAATCAAATCCTTTTGCGTGGCGGTGGGGTTCGTTGGTTCCGGTTTGTTGGCTTTGGACAATCCGCCATATGCAAAATAAGCTACTGTGATCAAGGCAATAAATGCAACGATCCAGATCAGGGTTTTGGTTTTTGGGGTCATAATCATCCTCCATCATCAGGAAAGCAATGCCAGGTAGCGCCCCATCAGGCCGGTTGCCATCAAGAGACCGACAATAATCAGTAAAATACCGGAAATCAGGTTGATCGTTCGGTAATGTCGTTTGATCAAATCAAAGGTGCTTTTTAATTGGTTAATCAGCAGGGCACTGATAATGAAAGGAATGCCCAGGCCAAGGGAGTACGCCAGCAACATCAAGATGCCACGCAGGCTTTGTCCGGCCAAAGCCGCCAGCATCAAAGCCGAGCCAAGAAAGGCACCGACGCATGGTGTCCAGCTGATCGAAAAGATCATTCCGAACAGTGCGGATGAAAAGAAACCGGTTTTGAACTTGCCAAACGTCCATGAATGATTGCCGCTGATCAGAGGCAACCGGATCACGCCGATAAAGTTCATGCCGAACAAGATGACGATGATGCCCAAAATCAGATTGAGCACCGTGCCGTAACGGTGCAAAAAGCCGCCGGCGGCTCCGGCAAAGGCACCCAGCAAAACAAAAACAATGGTGAAGCCGGTAACAAAGCCAATCGCGTTCAACAGGGTCGTTCGTTTTTTATTGTCCGGATCCTGACCGGCAAAAAACGAAAGATAAACCGGCAAAAGCGGCAGCAGACAGGGTGATATGAAGGTGATGATCCCTTCGACAAAGGCAATCAAAAATTCCATTGAGACACAAAGACCTCCGTTTACGCCGGATGATTTTCCATTATACTAAAAGCACTCAAGGGAATTCCATGGTAAAATTACTTTTCAGGTCAATTAATATTATCGTGAGGTGGCAAGGTGCTCGCCGACCATTACAATATTGTCTATCGTCATCCTGCCCGGACTCCGATCCAGCTGCGGATTTCCGGCAACCGTGTGGTCATTGATTGCTGTTTTTCCTACAATCGGCGAGCGTTGCGTTTGTTTCATCCTCTCCCGGAACAGACGGCGGCCGATTTGATTGAAGCCGGCGTTCGGCAGGCTTGGTCGGGTGTTTATCGGCTCAATCTCACCGGTCTCGATGATGAACCTCCGGTTTTTGTTCAGGTTGTCATCCATCGCGACCGTCGCCGTCGCCCGGCCCGCATTTGCTTAAAGCGCCTGTTGATCAGGCCGGCCCATGTAATCAGTCCGGTTTGGCGTCGTGTCTGGGGTGTTTTTAAGACAGGCCAGCTGGAAACTTTGGGAACCAACTGGGCGCCGGCCCATCCCGGGAAAATGGTTTTGCCAATCGGTCTTTCACCGACAGCTCTGCGCCGGATCGCCGCCCATGAAGCCGGACATTTATTCGGCCTGGGCGACGCGTATGATGCTATTTACCGGTTCTATCACGGCGTACAGGGAAAAGAACGTTACATGATGTATAGCAACCAAGAGGTGCACCCCGAGGAAATCGTCATGCTGCTCAACGCTCATCAGACCGGCCGGATGCAGTTTTTCCCCCGCTCATGGAACCGAAAGCGGTTTGTACGAGGACTGCGAACCGATATCGCCAACCGGATAACGCAATTTGAACGACGATGGTTCGCCCGGCGTGCAAAAGATCGGCAGACTCCACAGGACTCAAACGAATCTTCCGAATAGGGGTCTGTCATTTATAGCAACAACCAAAGCACGGAACCGACCAACATGATCGGCAGGACGAGCCTTGTCCAGAATCCGGCGGCCGGCGAAGCCTCGGCATTTTGGCGCAGCGTAGCTGCTGCCAATAGCATTAGGGCTACCAGCCCCGCAACCAAATGAGAAAAGAGACGTTCCGGTTGCAAAACGACTCGCGCGGAAGCTGAGATCAGAGAAAAAACGATGACACCGGCATTCACTTTTTTTTGGTCGTAAATGATCATTGCCCAAACCAGAAAGGCGCTAAAGGTCAGAACTGATGTAACCTGCAGGAATAAAGCAAAATAAAAACCGGCTGCCGGGAGGGAAACGGCGTTCAGCCAGATAGGCGGTTCAAAAACCCCGGGCCGTGTGAAAGCCGCAGACAGAGCATAGTATGAGCCGGTTAACAGCTCTACCCACATGTACCGGGCGGCGATCGGAGCGGCACAATACCTGCAGCGCCCGCCCAGCAGAAGATAGCTCAAAACCGGGATCAAATCCAATGCCGCCAGGTCGTGCCGGCATTTCGGACAAAAGGAGCGCCCCCGCACGATGGTCAGGCCGGCCGGCAGACGATAAATACAGACATTCAGGAAACTACCGATCAATAAGCCGGATAACGCAAAAAAGATGATCCAGATCGCGGACGTCAATTCAGCGGGCATTTGCGACTCCTTATCAGCGGTCAAGAAATACGGATAGAGCCTGATTAACTCAGCTATTCTAACACAAAACCCCAACCCGCAGTGGGCGAAATGTAAACTGAAGTGACGCAAAAAGAGATGTCCCACAAAACCATCTCTAATACAATGTAAGTGACCAAACCACACGTAAAGGAGAGAAGTTGTGGGACACGAACATTGTACAGAGAAA
>JAAYPL010000161.1 GCA_012519875.1 Clostridiaceae bacterium
CAGCAATATCCGGATGCCACGCATCATGTTTATGCCTGGATACTCGGCGGCGATAATATTCTGCAGCGGTTTTCCGACGACGGAGAGCCGCAGGGAACCGCCGGACTACCGGTTCTTGATGTTTTGCGCAAACAAAACATCGACCAGGCCGGCATTGTGGTCACCAGATATTTCGGCGGGACTTTATTGGGTACCGGCGGCCTTGTTCATGCTTACGGCCATTCGGCCGCCATGGCTCTGGAAGCCGCCGGGCCGGTGACCATGCAACTGAGCCGAACCTTTCAGGTCATCGTCCATTATCCGGTGCTCGACCGGCTGCGTCATCAATTGAATTTGCTCGGATTGACCCCTTTTGATTTTGTTTATGGCGCCGATGTCAAACTTAAAGTGGCTGTTCCAGTTGACCAAAACCAGCAGATTATCGATCTGCTGACCAACATTACCAGCGGAGAAATTGAAATAGAGCCGATTGGGCTGGGCTATCGGCCGTTGCCGACGCCGGACCCGCCATCCCCTTGATCTTCAGCCTCAGCGACAAAGATTGGAAGCAAGGAGATTTTTAAAATGGCAGGTCATTCCAAATGGAGCAATATTAAACGCAAAAAAGGCGCCGCTGACGCGCAGCGCGGCGTTATCTTTACGAAAATCGGCCGGGAAATCCAGGTCGCCGTCAAAAACGGCGGCGCCGATCCCGAGACCAACTCACGCTTAAAAGATGTCATCGTCAAAGCAAGAGCTGCCAACATGCCCAATGACAACATCATGCGCAGCATCAAAAAAGCGGCGGGAACCGCCGAGTCGGCAAATTACGAGGAAATCACTTATGAGGGTTATGGGCCCAACGGCGTGGCCGTGTTGGTTCGCACCCTGTCGGACAATCGGAATCGAACCGCCGGGGATGTCCGTCATATTTTTGACAAGTTTGGTGGCAATTTAGGGACAACCGGCTGTGTTTCGTTTCTTTTTGAAGAAAAGGGAACCTTGCTTATCGACAGTGAAGCGTATCCCGATGAGGAGCAGGTGATGCTGGCTGCGCTGGAAGCCGGCGCGGAGGATTTCGTGACCGATAAGGAAGAAAATGTATATGAAGTCATCACGTCACCTGAAAACTACGCCAAGGCGCGGGACGCCATGACCGAAGATGGGTATGAGTTTCTGGCGGTCTTCTTGGGACCGGTTCCGATGACATGGGTCGAGCTCGATGATGAAGCTCGCGAGAAAATGGAAAAGCTGATCGATCGTCTTGAAGAACATGACGATGTTCAAGAGGTGTTCGATAACTGGAGCCGATGATGACAGGCTGAGGGGACTGCGTTGGCTATTCGATTTAACAAGAAACGCCGTATGGCGAAAGAAGCCGAAGAAGCGCGGCTTCGCGATCACATGACCGCCCAGGCGGAGAAGACCGACCGGACCGGCCCTTTCAGGACGCTTGGCCGGCTTGCCGAAGCCGTGAAGAATTCCCACGCCGAACGAGCCGACTTGGTTGCCGAAAAAACACGGGATGCGACGCAGGAAATATTGGCGGAAATCGCGGTTGTCGCCTTCATCGGTCCAAGCGGTACCGGCAAAAGCACCCGTGCCATCGCATTGGCCAGAAAATACCAAATTCCTTACCTTATTGATGACGGCTTGTTGATTCACGGCAGCCGGATCGTTGCCGGCAGCTCGGCCAAGAGAGCTTCTTCCAAACTGGAATCCGTACGTCAGGCGCTTTTTGCCGATGAAACCCGGGCGGCTGTTATGCGCCGGGCTCTGGTCGCCCACCGACCGACCACACTGATGATTCTCGGCACCTCCGACGGTATGTTGGAAAAAATCTGCCGGAATCTTTGGCTTAATCAACCGGCCATGCTGATCCGGATTGAAGATATCAGTACCGATGAAGAAATGCGTCAGGCCAAGCAGACTCGGCTGACCGAAGGCAAACATACCATTCCCGTACCCAGCATGGAAATCAAGCACGAGTTCTCCGGTTATTTTGCCGCCCCGATTTCTCGCCTTCGCCGCCGTTGGGATCGTGATCGTGGTGCTCAATCCGGGCTCCTGGATTCCGAACGAACGGTGGTCCGGCCGACCTTTTCCAGTTTGGGCAGCTACTCAATATCCGACGAGGCTTTGCGTATGATGGTGGAAATCATTTTGCGCCGGATACGAGGGGTAGCCGGTTTGGTGGGCTTTTCAACGGAGAACGAGATCGCCGGCGTGGTCATTGATCTGGATCTTGCCTTGATCTATGGATTCAACGCCCAGCAGGTTCTCCATGAGGTTCAGGAAAAGGTCAGCGCTCAGATCGAGGAGTACACATCAATCAACGTCATGGCGCTCAATGTCAAAGCCAAACGTGTCGAGCATGCTCAGGCGGCATCGCATTCCAACGTCACTGGTGAAAGCAGGCCCTGAATGAAAGAAAAGATCTACACCATTCCTGTCAACGACGCTTATGCAACACCCGGACCATGCCCGCTGTGCAATCTGGAAGCCGACATGAACCAAAAACTGGTGGATTACTATCTTGGGCCGGCCTTGATGGAGCCGGATGTCCGGATCAGCACAAACAATAAAGGGTTTTGTCAATCGCATCTCGATGAGCTTTACGACCGGGAAGACAACCGGCTCGGCCTGGGACTTACCTTACACACTCATATTGACCACGTAATCGGTCAGATCAATCCGCTCCTTTCTGCCAGTGCACCGACTGCCAAAAGCCGATTTCTCGGAGGCCGGCAAAAAGATTTTCGCAAGGCCATTACCGATCTGGCCGGTCTGATCGAACAAAGAGCGGACAGTTGCGTGATTTGCGATCGGCTTGATTACACGATGGATCGCTACATCGACGTGATTTTTTATCAGTATTTTGTCGATTCGACCTTTAAAAACCGTTTTGACAACGGTGATGGTTACTGCCTTCGCCA
>JAAYPL010000162.1 GCA_012519875.1 Clostridiaceae bacterium
CAAAAACATGATCTCATCATAGCTCATATCGGGTGATACATAGTGGGTACCGGCCACGTAGGTGCCGTCAAAGCCGTTGAATTTGGAAAGCAACGTGAAAAGAAATGTGTTCTCGATAATGCCTTTTCCCTTGAGGATTTCGGCGATTTCCTGCGTTGAGGACGCTCTGGGAATGATCAGCATGACCGCGCCCGGTGTACTCTCGTCAATTAAGGGTACGCCGGATTCGCGAGCATCCTGATATCGTTTTTCCAGCATATCAAAGCGGTCGCTCTGAGACATAACATAAGACATTCCGAAGTAGAACCCTGCAGTCGTACCGCCGAGAATCAGGAAAATTATCAAAACAGTAATCAATGTGCGTATTATTTTTTTGGAAACCATAACCGGTCCTCCGGGTTTGGGTTAGCCATCAGCTTTCTTTGATCGCAGTTTGATCCTCTGGTCGGCATCTAAAATTCGTTTGCGCAGACGTATATTGTGCGGTGTGATCTCGATCAGCTCATCATCAGCAACAAATTCCAGATGCTGTTCCAAACTCATGACGACCGGCGGGGACAGTCGGAGCGCATCGTCTGAGCCGGCTGCCCGTATGTTGGTCACATGTTTCCGCTTGCATACGTTAATGACGATGTCTTCATTTTTGGGACTGCTGCCGACCACCATGCCCGCATAAACCGGCGTACCCGGCCCGATAAACAAGGTACCGCGCTCCTGGGCATTATATAAGCCGTAAGTCACAGCTTCGCCGCTCTCCCAAGCGACCAAAACACCGTGATTGCGCGTTTCAATCTCGCCCATCCACGGCTCAAATCCGCTAATAACGCTGTTCATTATACCATTGCCTCTTGTGTCGGTCAAAAACTCCGAGCGGTAGCCGATCAGGCCGCGTGAAGGGATACGAAACTCCATTCGTACATAGCCTTTTTCCGGCGGCAGCATATTGATCAACATCGCCCGTCTGCTGCCGAGTTTCTCAATGACGGTACCGACGAACTCCTCCGGCACATCGATCAATAACAACTCGACCGGCTCCATCATCTGCCCGTCAATTTCCTTGATGATGACCTTCGGTTTGGAAACCTGGAACTCATAGCCTTCCCTGCGCATCGTTTCGATCAGGATCGACAGGTGCAGCTCACCGCGCCCTTTAACAACAAAGGATTCGGTTGTATCGGTTTCCTCCAGCCGCATTGAAACATTGGTTTCCATTTCACGAAACAGGCGATCCCGTAAATGTCGGGAAGTAACAAACCTCCCCTCCCGACCGGCAAAAGGACTGTCGTTGACGCTGAAGGTCATGGAGATCGTCGGTTCATCAATATTGACAAAAGGCAGCGGTTCGGCGAAACCTTGGGCACAGATGGTATCGCCGATGTTGATATCCGGTATTCCGGCAACACAAACTATTTCGCCGACGCCTGCGCTTTGTATTTCCACCCGCCTTAATCCTGCAAAACGAAACAGCTTAACCACTTTGGCGTTTCGCTGGGAACGATCATCGCAACCGCATACCGTAACCAACTGGGCTTGGGAAAGCGTACCTCTTTCAATGCGACCGATCGCTATACGGCCAATATAATTATCGTAGTCGATATTTGACACCAACAATTGCAGTGGCTTTTGCAACTCCCCGGTCGGACAAGGGATATGATCGCGGATTGTTTCGAGAAGCGGCCTGATCGTCGCGGACGCATTCCCGATTTCATCGATCGACGGAGGGTGTTGAAGGGATGCATATCCGTGTCGCGCAGAAGCGTAAATGATCGGAAAATCCAATTGGTCGTCAGTGGCCCCCAATTCGATAAAAAGCTCCAGCACCATGTCGACAACCTCTGCCGGACGCGCATCCGGCCGATCGATTTTGTTGATGACCACAATTGGCCGCAACTTCATCTCTAATGCTTTGCGCAAGACAAAACGTGTTTGCGGCATGGGTCCGTCATAAGCATCAACCACCAGCAGAACACCATCAACCATCTTAAGAACCCGCTCAACCTCGCCGCCAAAATCGGCATGTCCCGGAGTATCGACGACATTGATGCGCAAATCGTCAAATGTAACCGCCGTATTTTTGGCCAAAATGGTTATCCCGCGCTCTCGTTCCAGTGTGTTGGAATCCATCACTTGCTCGATGAGCTGCTCATTTTCACGAAAAATTCCGCTTTGTCGGAGCATCGCATCAACCAATGTGGTTTTGCCATGATCCACATGGGCAATAATCGCAATATTACGTAGATTTTCGATTTTGTGAGTCACGTGCTGTAAGTTCCTTCCCTTTCGGTATATCGCCGGCCGGCGGTCATGATTTGTTTTTTTCCTTGGGTCTCAAGATAAACCAAATCGGCGTACCGTTAAAGCCGTAATTTTTGCGAAACTGGTTTTCCAGATAACGTTCGTAGGAAAAATGCATCAGTTTACGATCATTGATGAACAAGACAAATTGCGGCGGGTGAATGCCGACCTGCGTAGCGTAATATATTTTCAGATGCCGGCCTTTATCCTGGGGTGTCGGCACCATGGCCACGGATTCCGAAATCAGGTCATTGAGCATCCCGGTTGACAACCGCAGGCCGGCTTGAGCGTATATTTCGTTAATGGTGACAAAGATCCTGTCGACCCGTTGGCCTGTCAGGGCCGAGATAAACAGGATCGGCGCATACTGCATGAATGGAAAACGGCTCCTGATCCGACGACTGAAATCTTCCAGCGTCCCGGTTTCCTTTTCGATCAGGTCCCACTTGTTAACAACCAGCGCCGAGGCCTTGCCGGCATTGTGGGCATATCCGGCCACCTTGGTATCCTGTTCGGTGACACCTTCGGCCGCATCGATCAAAATCAAGCAAACATCCGCCCGTTCGACCGCCGCCAGTGAGCGAATCATGCTATATTTTTCCACACTGCTGTCGATCCGGCTTTTTTTGCGCAGCCCGGCGGTGTCAATGAATGTATACCGGCCATATTCATTGTCCAGATCGGAATCAACAGCATCCCGGGTCGTACCGGGTATCGTTGAGACAATGGCCCGCTCTTCTCCGAGAAGTTTGTTAACCAAGGAGGATTTTCCGGCATTGGGCTTACCGATAACAGCCACTCGAATACGTTCACGTTCCTGGTCGGGATCTTCCTCCGGCGGGAAATGAAGATAAACCTCATCCAACAACTCCCCCACGCCCAATCGATGGATCGACGAGATGGCAAAGATTTCACCCAGACCAAGATTATAAAACTCAAAGGCATCCGGCGGCATTTCACCGATCCGGTCGGCTTTATTAACCGCCACAACCACCGGTTTACCCGATTTTCGCAAAACATCGGCAATTTCCTGATCATCCGCCGTCAAACCCGCCTTCAAGTCAACCAGAAAAATGATCACATCGGCGGTATCGATGGCGATCTGCGCCTGCTCGCGCATAGCTTTGAGGATAATATCCTCCGTGGTCGGTTCAATACCCCCCGTATCAATGATGGAAAACACCCTGCCGCGCCACTCACACTCAGCATAAATCCGGTCACGAGTCACGCCCGGGACATCATCAACAATTGAAATGCGCTCGCCCGCCAGGTAATTAAACAAGGTTGATTTCCCAACATTAGGCCGGCCTACCACAGCCACAATAGGTTTACTCATCGGAGGTCCCTCCTTTCGGCCGACCAACCAAGAGAGCCCAGCAAACCTGCAGCGTCCGCCGAGCAAACCAGGACAGGCAACCCGAGTCCCTGAGACAAATCCTTCACCGTCACATCGTCAAGGAGCACTTGCTCTCCCGATTTGAGCAGGCAACCGGGCAGAAGCACGCCGGAACGGGTTGTTTTTTCCACCGGCCAGTGCTGCAAAAACAAGCGCAACTGCTCTTGAATGTCCCGGCCGGTCAGCAAGCCGGCAACGGTAATGCTTTCCCCCAGAAAATAATTGACAACAGGCACCAACTGCACATCCAAATCAAATCGGTCGGAAAGCCTCTTGATCCATGGCTCAAGAAGCGGCTCGGCGGCTTTCCCGGTCACAAGCAGAACCGTTCGGATCGGTCTCCCGTCATCCGAATCTTCCGGCCAGACGATCATGGTCGGCGGTTTAGCGGTAATGGGATCGGCTTCCAAGCCGGCTGCCAACTCCTGCAGCAGAAGGGATGCCATCCCGACACCGTTCTCCAGTTGCGGAAAGTCTTCATAATGCGCGACATCCGGTAAAGAATAGCCGGCCTTCAGATAAATTTCATCAGCTGCATAGATCAGCCGTATACCGCGCTTTTCCAGCATATCTTGCTGCCTCGAGGCAATTTGCTTCAAAAGGGTCTCGGCATCCTCCCGCTCCAGTCCGCGCAAAGCAAAAAGACCGTTGACTTTTCGATATCGCGTCAGGCCGACCGGGACAATTGCAATGCTTTGCACCGCCGGACCCAGGCCGATCAAATCGTCAAGCGTACGATCCAGGGCCGGCCCATCATTAAGATCGGGACAAAGAACAATTTGGATGTTCATCGCCAGTCCTACGGCAGCAAGACGCCGCATGCGCGTCATGATTTCGCCGGCACGGGGATTGCGCATCATCCTTATACGAAGCGCCGGATCCGTGGTATGGACCGAAAGGTTGACCGGCGACAGACCATAGCTGATCAACCGCTCAAATTCAGCATCGTCGATATTGGTCAAGGTGACATAGTTTCCGGTCAAAAAGGACAGGCGCATGTCATCATCCTTAAAATAAAGGGATGACCGCAGACCCGGGGGAAGTTGATCAATAAAGCAAAAAACACAGTGATTGGCACAGCCGGCATATTCGCTCATTATAGGATCGGAAAAATCTAAGCCGATATCTTCATCCTGGTCCTTTTCAATATCAAATTCGAACAGGCCTCCCCCCGTCTTGTCAATCGTCAGCAGCAATTTGCACGTCAGCTGGCGCAAGCGGTAATCGAAAACATCAACGACAGGCCGGCCGTCCAGCGCAAGAAGCCGGTCGCCCGGAACAAGGCCAAGTTCTTCGGCAATACTGCCTGCCGCTACCTGGCTGATCAGATGGCCTGTTTGCTCCGTCATATTTCACCCACCCATAGAAAAAGCAGCGAGTGTGCAAAATTCATTCTCGCTGCATCGTAGAATTTTGTCCGATTGACCAATCCGCCGAAGAGCCGATCAGTCCTCTCCCATTTTGACAATTTCTTTGCCGCCGTAGTATCCGCAGGTCTTGCAGACCCTGTGCGGCATCTTTTTTGTATGGCATTGCGGGCAGTCGATTAAGTTTGGCACGCTCAGTTTCCAGTTCGACCTGGCACGGCCGGTTCTGGCTTTTGACCATTTTCTCTTAGGGGTTGCCACTTCCAAAACACCTCCATAATGTCTGTAGAGCCGATCGCCACTACAGTAAATTTCTTAAATTTCTTATCTGACCGAACGGGGAAAGCTCACTGTGATGATCGGCAGCACATCTGCAGTCCTGTTCATTCAGGTCGATTCCACAGTACGGGCAAAGCCCCCGGCAAGATTCCCGACAAATCAGTCGGCTGGGCAAAACCGGCAACAAATTGTCCCGCACTGCCTGACTGATATCCACATGGCCACCGCTGTAACTGTATCCGGGCTCGTCATCGGCGGCGGCTTTTCCTGCCGGCCGATAACGTTCGAAGACCGCAAGTTCCAGCGATCGCCGCACCGGCCGCAAGCACCGCGCACACTCACCTTCGTAAGTGGCCGCAACCTGTCCTTCCAGAACCAAAACACCGTCTTCCGTGTTTTGCAGCCTGCCACGAAACGAAAGCGGCCGGACCAGATGATAACCTAAAGAGGACAAGTCAAAGTCTTCCGGTTGGCTTTCGATCTCGATCGCCTGCCAAGCACCCG
>JAAYPL010000163.1 GCA_012519875.1 Clostridiaceae bacterium
GCAGGGGGGCGTAGGCAAGGTTTTCCAGGTCGACCGCCTCATCCTCTTGATCCAAGCGCAGATTGAGCGGCTGGGCGATTTTTGAACCGTCCCGGTATAATGTGATGCCTTTGACGCCAAGTCGCCAGGCATCCAGCACGACATCTTCAAAATCCTCAACCGTGGCTTCACGAGGCAGGTTGACCGTCTTGGATATGGCTCCGGACAGCAAGGGCGTCAGGGCCGCCACCATGCGGACATGGCCGGAATGATGGATGAATCGTTTGCCGCTGCCACATTGGTTGGCCGTATCAAAGATCGGCAAATGTTGTGTTTGCAGGAAAGGGGCTCCTTCGATCTTGCCATCCACAAGCTGGCCGTCTTCTTCGCGGGCGATGTAGTCAAGGATCTCTTGGGTCTGGTCGTCAGAGTAGCCCAAGCGACGCAATGTCAGGCCGATAACCGGATTGGCGAGTTTTAGCGAGCCGCCTCCGGACAGTTTTTTATAAACGATATGTGAGAAAAACGGCTCGATGCTGGTTGATGCGCAATCCATGGCAAAGGAAATGGTGCCGGTCGGGGCCAGAACCGTAACCTGGGCATTGCGGAAACCGTATTGCTCGCCGGTTTCGAGGGCCGCCCGCCAATCTCCGCGCAGCGCTGTGAGCAGATCTTCAAAGCCAAGGTCGATCAGTCTCGCTCCATCAACCCGGATTGGTTCATAGGACAGTCCCTCATAATCATCGGTCAGGAAACCCGCTACACGCGCATGGTTGCGAATAACCCGCATCATGTGCTCACGATTCAGGTCAAATTTGGCAAAAGGGCCGGCGGCTTGCGCCATCAGGGCAGATACATGGTAACTGCGGCCGGTCAGTATGCCGGTCAGCGCGGCGGCAACCCCACGGGCCTCCTCTGAATCATAGGGCAATCCCAGAACCATCAGCAGAGCCGCCAGATTGGCCAGTCCGAGACCGGTCGTGCGGAACAGCCAGGTTTTTCGGGCAATGTCCGGAGTCGGAAAATGCCCCCAATGGATGGATGCTTCCAGAACCAGCTGACACAGCGCGATCAGATGACGATATCCCTCAAGATCAAAGCATCCGGTTTCTTCATCAAAGAAACGCAGCAAATTGATCGATGCCAGATTGCAGCTTGTGTCATCAAGAAAGGCATACTCCCCACAAGGATTGGTTGAGTTCAAGCGGTTATGCCGGGCGCCGACCTGCCCGTCCTCACCGGCAGGACAGGTATGCCATTCATTAAAAGTATCATCAAATTGAGGAGCCGGATCGGCGCATCGCCAAGCCGATTCATTAAAAATCCGCCAGAGATGATCGACACGAACCTCCCTATCAACGCTGGCATCAAGACGGCCCCGCAACCGGAAGATCGCATCCGGCTCATGCTCCAAAGCCTCCACTTTTCTCATGAAATCATTGGATAAACGCACCGAGTTGTTGCTGTTCTGGCCGGATACCGTTTGGTAAGCCTCGCCGTCTATGTCCGCGTCATAACCCATCTTAGCCAAAGCACGAGCTTTGTCTTCTTCACGAGCCTTCCACAAAATAAAATTTTCGATTTCCGGGTGATCGATATCCAGGCAAACCATTTTGGCCGCCCGCCGGGTCGTTCCTCCGGA
>JAAYPL010000164.1 GCA_012519875.1 Clostridiaceae bacterium
CGGTTGATTTTTGAAAGGCTTAGATCAAAAAAGGTGCTGTTGCAAGGTATAAACAGCACCTTTTTTCAAATTTAGTTGACAAGATCGATCAGGCTTTACCATCGCAACCGAGAACGTTTTTAATTTTGTGGGCGACCATGCCTTTGATTGCGGCGCGGGCCGGACCGAGGTACTGGCGCGGATCGAAGTGACTCGGGTTCTCGCTGAAATACTTGCGGATGGTGCCGGTCATGGCCAGCCTCAGATCGGAATCGATGTTGATTTTGCAAACGGCCGAACGTGCGGCCTGACGCAACATTTCTTCCGGAATGCCGATGGCGTCCGGCATGTTGCCGCCATACTGATTGATCATGGCAACGTATTCGGGGATAACCGAGCTGGCGCCATGCAGAACAATCGGGAAATTCGGCAATCTTTTCTCGATCTCCGCCAAGATATCGAAGCGAAGTTGCGGCTTTTGCCCCGGCTTGAATTTATATGCGCCGTGGCTGGTGCCGATGGCGATGGCCAGTGAATCACAACCGGTTCGACCGACAAAGTCAACGACCTGTTCGGGATCCGTATAAGAGGCATCTTCCGCCGAAACATTGACGGCATCCTCGATACCGGCAAGGCGGCCAAGTTCGGCCTCGACAACCACCCCGCGGGCATGGGCATATTCAACAACCTGCTTGGTCAGCTTGACGTTGTCTTCATAGCTGTGATGCGACCCGTCGATCATGACCGAGGTAAACCCGCCGTCGATGCAGCTTTTACACAATTCAAAAGTGTCGCCATGATCCAAATGGAGAGCGATCGGCAGATCGGTTTCCACCAAAGCCGCCTCGACCAGCTTGACCAGATAGGTATGGTTGGCGTATTTGCGGGCGCCGGATGAAACCTGCAGAATCAGCGGAGCGTTGAGCTCTTTGGCTGCCTCCGTGATCCCTTGGATAATTTCCATGTTGTTGACATTAAAGGCACCGACCGCGTATCCGCCGTCGTAGGCTTTCCGGAACATTTCTTTGGTCGTAACAAGTGGCATGATGATCAACTCCTTTTATGTTTGGTTGTGTTTGGCCCCGCCCGTCTGCCAGGCGGTTATCAATGGACAAAAGTCTTGTTAGATTTGCATACACAACCATTCTAAGCCGACACACCCATCCAGTCAATGGTAAATCACCATTAGGTGGCACTTTCGGCAGCTTGTCCGCTTTCTTGCAGAAGAACCAATCGTTCACTGGCATTTTTATGCATCTCGCTGTAACGGCTGAGTTTGTCGCGCTCGGCCTGGATAACCTTCTCCGGCGCTTTATCCATAAAAGCCTGATTTTGCAACTTGGCGGACACACGATCCAATTCATCTTCCAGGTTGGCCTTTTCCTTCAACAAGCGTTCTATTTCTTTATCCAGATCAATCAAATCTTCGAGAGGAAGATAGAGCTCACCACCGGAAAACAGCGCAGTGACCGCCGTCAGCGGGATGCCTGCCTTATCTTCTCGCGTCTCGAGGGTGGAAACCGCTGCCAGCCTTTGCAGGAAGGCTTGGCCATCGGTAAAATGGCGACGCACAGCCGGATCTTTTGAGACCAGAATCAGACCGGCTTTCCGCGAAGGCGGAACGCCAAGACCGCTTCGTACGTTACGAATCTCCCGAATGGCATCCATCAGACTGATCATGGCCTGTTCCTCTTGCGGAAAGATCAGCGCATCCTGCGGCATCGGCCAGGATGAAATCATGATGCTTTCATCCTCGTGAACCAAGTGCCCGTAAAGGGATTCGGTCACGAAAGGCATAA
>JAAYPL010000165.1 GCA_012519875.1 Clostridiaceae bacterium
AAACCCTTCGTGTCCTGTGCCCGGTTCGCAAGGAAATCGTCGAGGCCAGCCTGCCGATCGCCGAACACTATGGCGTGAAGATGGGACTGGAAATCCATGCGCCGATGACCCTCAAATCCCGCTGGACTGTGGAATACATGGATATGGTCGTCAGAAGCGGCAGTCAATTCGCCGGTCTGATTATCGACTTTGGCATTTTCGCCAAACGGCCGGCGCGAAAGCTTCTGAACAATGCCCTTCAAAAGGGAGCCGATCCTCGCATCCTGGAGGCGATTGCGGCGGCCTGCGCTGACGAGAAGCCAACCGAATTTTTGCTTGGCATCGTCAAAGGAATGGGGGGCGGCCAAGCCGAAACCGGCGTGGCCATGTCCTGGGCGCGCAATCGCTTCAGTCAGCCGGAGTGGCTGCGTGACTATGCCTCGTACATCATTCACTGCCACGGGAAATTTTATGATATGGATGAGCAATGCAACGAGACCGGCATCGACTATCAATCTCCGATCGCGGTTCTTAAGGACATCGGTTATAATGGTTATATCTGCAGTGAATTTGAAGGTCAGCGTCTCTATATTGGCGATGAAGAACCCGACGAAATCGAGCAGGTTCGCCGCCATCACGTCATGATGAGAAAACTCATCGGCTGACGGCCGGTCGCGGAGGACAAGCAGATCGACCTTCGTTCCTCGGAACAAATCTTGTATTCGAAAGGATGTTCGGCATGAATAAGAAAGAAAACTGGCTCCGCACCATCAACAATGACAGCCCCGCTTGGATCCCGCAACCTTGGGAGCCTTTTGTCGGCTCTTTTCCCGGCACACCCTTTATTTTTGACGCAATCAGCGGCAGTATCCAGCCCGCCAAAAAAGTCCTGGACGAACCTTATTATGACGCTTGGGGTGTGCAATGGATTTTACAGACCGGCTCACCGGCTTCAATCCCTCTGCACACCGCGGATAACCTGGTTATCAAGGATATTACCTGCTGGGAGGATTTTGTTAAGTTCCCGGAGCTGGATGGCCACGACTGGTCTTTCGCCCAACGGGCGGCAGCCGAAGTGGATCGCAACCAAGCCATGGTCATGCCCATGATCTTTGCCGGTGTTTTCGAATTATCTCATGCTTTAATGGGCTTTGAAGACGCTCTGTGCAATTATATGCTGGAGCCGGAAGCCATGACCGGCCTGATCACGGCACTGGCTGATTGGAAAATCGGCCATTTGGAGCGCGTGATCGACAAGCTCAAGCCCGATGTTATCCATTACCACGATGATTGGGGCAGCAAACATAATTTATTCCTTGATCCCGAAGTCTGGCGGGCGATCATCAAGCCCCAGCAACAACGGATCGTTGATTTTGTCAAATCCGCCGGCATCATTTTTATGCATCACTCCGACAGTATCTGCGAACCCATCGTCGAGGATATGGCCGAAATGGGAATCGACATCTGGCAAGGCGTCATTCCTCAAAATGATATCGTCGCCATCCAACGCAGGCTGAACGGCCGAATGGCATTGATGGGAGGAATCGACGCTCAGGTCATCGATCATCCTGATTACGACGAACAGGTCATTCGCGATGAAGTGCGCCGCTGCATTGACACATATTGCCCGCAAAATTACTTTATCCCCTGCATACCCAATTTATTTGCCATTCACCCGGAAGTTGAACGCATCTACCTTGATGAGATCAAGGTCTACGGCCAAGAATGGTTTAAGAACAACCGATCATGATTTTAAGATTTAATCGATATTCGACAGGGAGGAATCATACATGAAGACACCTTGCCTTGGACAGGACATCCCAAAGCTCGGCTTTGGACTCATGCGTCTGCCCACCCTTGGCCCGACCGGTCCGGCAGCCGCCATCGATGTTGAACAAGTTATGGCTATGACCGATCGTTTCATGGAACAGGGATTCACTTATTTTGACACCGCCTATGTCTATGGCAACGGCAACTCCGAAATGGCGGCCCGGGACGCTTTGGTTCGTCGCTATCCTCGCAACAGTTTCCAACTGGCCGATAAAATGCCCATGGGCCTGGCCAAAACCCAAGCCGACCTGCGTCCGTTGCTTGAGACATCGCTGGCACGAACCGAAGCCGGATATTTTGATTTTTATCTCCTGCACGCCCTCGATCAGGAAAAATATAAACACTCGGAGGCTATCGGTGCCTGGGATTTCCTCCACCAAATCAAGGACGAAGGCTTGATCCGGCATGCCGGTTTTTCTTTTCACGATACCCCGGAAGTTCTGGATGAGATCCTGACCGCCCGGCCGGAAGTTGAGTTCGTGCAGCTGCAGATTAATTACGCCGACTGGGAAGATGAAAACAGTCAAGCCCAGTCCAAGCGTTGTTATGAGGTGGCTCGCCGGCATAACAAACCGATCGTCATCATGGAACCGGTCAAAGGCGGCTTCCTGGCCGACATGAACCAAGAGGTCATGAAACTGTTTAAAGCCGCCCGGCCGAACGACTCGGCCGCCGCATGGGCCCTGCGCTACGCGGCCTCATTGGATGGCCTGATCACCGTGCTCAGCGGCATGTCCAACCTGGAGCAGATGGAAGACAATCTGGCGACAATGTCATCTTTTATCGCCTTTACCGATGATGATCGGCTTGTTATCGATCAAGTCATGGATGTTTTGAAAAACATCCCGGTTATTGGTTGCACCGATTGCAAATACTGTCTTGACGGTTGTCCGCAGCAAATTAATATCCCCGGCATTTTCAGCTTGGCTAACGATTACAAAGTTTACGGCAACATCACCGGCAGCCGCAATGCCTACAGGTGGGTCACCGGCAGGGGCGGCAAAGCCTCTGATTGCATTGAATGCAGAGCCTGCGAGCAGACCTGTCCACAGCATCTGGAAATCGTTGATCTGCTCAAGGAAGCGGCGGCCATCCTGGAGTAATTCAATTGTTCGCTACGCTTCGTCGCAACAGCGGTCGGCCATGGCCGCCAGAGCAAGAGATCTGTATTTTTCTTCGGCCAGCGCGCCGCGTGAGGTCAGCACAATCGGAACTTGAGCGCCGACAACGATGCCGGCCATTTTGGCTCCGGCCGAATACTGCAAGCATTTTCCAAGCACATTGCCGGTTGTGATTTCGGGCACGACCAGCAGGTCAACATCGCCGACCACCGGACTGACAAAACCTTTAATGGCTGCCGATTCGCGGCTCATGGCCAAATCGTAAGAAATCGGACCCTCGACGATGCAATCGGTAATTTCACCGCGTATATTCATTTGTTTCAGCCGATCGGCATCAACGGTCTCCGGCATTTTGGGGTTGACCTTTTCAATGGAGGCCAACACGCCGACTTTCGGATTTTTGTAACCCATCAAGGTCATCATTTCGACAGCATTGATCAGAATCTGCTTTTTCTCCGCAAGGGTGGGGTAAAGGCACATACCCCCGTCGGTAACCGCCAAGAGTTTCGGATAGGACGGTATTTCATGAAAGACCAGCATCGACATGATCCGGCCTTTGCCCAATCCTTTTTTCTTGTTGACAACGGCTTTGAGAATCACAGCGGTATCCAGCTTGCCTTTCATCAGGATATCGGCACGATTGTCGCGGATGGCGGCAACCGCGAGGCGAGCGGCTTCGGCATTGTCAAACGTCGGGAAAATAGCCTCATCGGCGATTGATTCACCAAGCTTGCGGAGGATGTTTTTGATTTTTTCAGGCTCGCCAAAAAGCAGCGGTTCAACGATTCGGTCGCGCCTGGCGCGAAAGACAGCTTTCAAAGTCTGCTCGTCGTGGGCGGCGGCAACCGCCAATCGCTTGGCCAGGGAACTTCTTTGAATTTTATCGATAATCTGTTGAAAATTCGTGTAAGCCATCGGTCACATGCTCCTGCCGGATTCTTTGCCTTTCAGTGCTCTGACCGTGCCGCCAAAAGGCAGGCCAGAGCAACGGAGTTA
>JAAYPL010000166.1 GCA_012519875.1 Clostridiaceae bacterium
CGAACGGATCGTAAGTTTCGAGCCGCTCACTTGGATGCGCGGTTGATTCTTCAGGTTCATGACGAGCTGATTGTCGAAGCCGGCATTGAGGACGCCGATCGGGCGGCAGAAATCCTGTGTGAGGCCATGGAGGGGGCCATGCAGCTGGATGTGCCCCTTGTTGCCGATGTTCGTCAGGGCGCCTGCTGGGCCGATTGCCAATCATGACAACCAGGTGGTGATGGAATGTTTATTATCGGCGTAACCGGCGGAATCGGTTGTGGAAAAAGTTCGGTGGCCCGGATCTGTTCAGATGTAGGGGTTCCGGTTATCGATGCCGACCAGCTTTCCCATGAGGTGACCGCCGCGGGCGGCGCGGCCATACCGGCCATGGTTGAAACTTTTGGCAACGGTGTCATCGACGGTCAAGGCGCTCTTAACCGCGAATATATGGCCAAGAAGGTATTTCAAAGTCATCGCGCACTGGATCAGCTCAGTGCGATTGTTCATCTGCACGTCATCGAACAAATGCACTTGGAGATCGAGAAACTGGAAAAGCAAAAGTCACAAGCTGTTGTTTTGGATGTTCCGATACCGGTGAAAAACGGTTTTGTTGATATTTGCGACCAGATCTGGGTGGTCTGGGCCAATGATGAAAACCGTTTGCGCCGACTTGCGGCTCGCGGCATGGATGAGGCCGAATCACGCCGACGGATCGCCATGCAGATGACACGGGAAGAATACCTGCGATTGGCTGATCATGTGATCGAGAATGACGGGAGCCTGGAAGAATTGCAGGAAAAAGTTCTGGGGCTGCTTGTTGACGAACTGGGTCAACGGGGAATTCGCCTGCCCAAAGATCTGTCCAGCCGGTAAAAATCAGACGTTAAAACGAAAGAGCACGACATCGCCATCTTGAATGACGTAATCCTTGCCTTCTGAACGGACCAGGCCTTTGTCGCGGGCAGCGGCCATGCTTCCGCAATTGTCCAGATCGGTGAACGCCACAACCTCGGCGCGGATAAAGCCGCGCTCGAAATCGGAGTGGATCTTGCCGGCTGCCTGTGGTGCCCGCGTGCCGCGGCGAATCGTCCAAGCCCGGACTTCATCCGACCCGACTGTCAGAAAAGAAATCAGTCCGAGCAGATGATATCCGGCGTGAATAATTTTATCCAATCCGGATTGACTCAAGCCAAGTTCGTCAAGAAACAGCTGACGTTCTTTTTCGTCGAGGCCGGCGATCTCTTCTTCGATTCGAGCGCTGATCTGAACAACCTCTGCCGCCTCTGCTTCGGCAATTCGACGGACCGCCTGCACATATTCCGACTGCTTTGAGCCATTCAGCGCGTCTTCGGCAATGTTGGCAACGTAAAGGACCGGTTTGCCCGAAAGCAGGGACGGGGCACGAATAAAGGGCCGGTCATCCTTTTCCACCTCAAACATTCTGGCTGAATGTCCCTGTGCCAGATGTCCATAAAGCTGTTCCTCAACATTTAGCGCGGCTTGGATTTTTTTCTCACCGCTTTTAGCCATTTTTCTTGTTTTATCCAAGCGACGCTCCATATACTCCATGTCGGCAAGAATCAATTCCAAATTAACCGTTTCAATGTCGCGCAGCGGGTCCGCCTGCCCGTTGACATGAATAATTTGGTCATCATCGAAACAACGAACCACATGGACGATGGCATCCACCTCACGAATATTGGCCAGAAATTTGTTGCCCAGTCCCTCACCCTTGTTGGCGCCCTTAACCAGTCCGGCTATATCGACAAAGTCAATGACGGCCGGCACCCGTTTTTTAGGATGAAAAAGTTCAACCAATCGATCCAGTCGTTTATCCGGAACCGTGACCACACCCACATTGGGCTCAATGGTGCAAAACGGATAATTGGCAGTGGCTGCCCCGGCATGCGTGATTGCATTGAACAGTGTGCTTTTGCCGACATTCGGCAAGCCGACGATTCCTAGTTTCATTCTTCCTTATACTTTTTCGAAAAGCCGGATAAATCATGGCTTTTCGTACCTTTCAAGAAATGAGTCCCATACAGCGAAAACATTATACACTCTTTTCAGCCATTTGCCTCTCTTTTCTGATAAAAGTTTCCTCTTCGCGGAATGCAACATTAAGTGTCGCCCAATGTTAAGAAACCAACCTGTATACTTCTAACGGTGTTCTGTAATCCAAAATCTTTCGAGGATAAGTATTCAGCCACATCTCTATGCGTTTGATTTC
>JAAYPL010000167.1 GCA_012519875.1 Clostridiaceae bacterium
CTCGAAACTTACGATCCGTTCGAACCATAGCGATTTTGATTAAATCTGCCGCAGTACCCTGAACAGGAGTATTCATGGCGGCACGTTCACCGAATTGACGCAGATTCCGATTGGGTGATTTTAATTCTGTGATCAGGCGCCGCCGGCCGGTCAGCGTTTCAACATACCCGTTTCGGTAGGCATATTCGATCTGACTGTTCAGATAACGGCGCACTTCAGGATATTGGTGCTCATATTCGGTAATATATTTGTGCGCTTCGCGGATTGAAACACCCAAATCACGTGCAAGTCCGAAATCGCTGATGCCATAAACAATGCTGAAGTTCATGGTTTTGGCGATCGCTCGCATTTCCGCCGTTATTTTTTCCGGAGGAAGGGCAAAAATCCGGCAGGCGGTGTTGATGTGGATGTCCTGATTTCTGACGAAGGCTTCAATCATCGCCGGATCGCCGGAAAGGTGAGCCAGCAGACGCAGTTCGATCTGAGAATAGTCGGCATCCAACAGAACATAACCGGGAGGCGCGATAAACGCCTGGCGGATTTTTTCACCGGCGGCCATCCGAATCGGAATATTTTGCAGATTAGGCTCCGAACTGCTCAACCGTCCGGTTGTCGTCAGCGTCTGATTAAAAGTCGTGTGAACGCGACCGTCCACCGGACTGATCACCTTGCGCAAACCTTCAATGTATGTTGAACGTAATTTGGCAACCTGACGATGCTCGATGATGAGCGGAACGGCAAGATGATCGTTGGCCAAACGTTCCAGTTCTTCCGAGTCGGTTGAATATGACCCTCCGCTGCGCTTTTTACCCGGTTTTAATCCCAGCTTGCCGAAAAGAACCTCACTCAACTGTTTCGGGGAATTCAGATTAAATGTACAGTCGCATAAGTCAAAAATCCGTGTCTGCAATTCGCCCAGGGTTTGATCCATTTCGACGGCCAATTGGTCAAGGACTTGCTCATCTAACAGAAAACCGTGTTTTTCCATGTCGGCTAAAATGCCGGCCAAAGGCATTTCAATTTCATAGGCCAGCTGCTCAATCCCCCGTTCGCCTATTTGTGCTTGCTGTTTCCGGGCGATCTCGTAAATAACATAGGCCAAATATCCTTGTCCCGGATCGGGTGGCTGCTCGGCAGCAAGGTCCGGCAAGGACCAGGATGCATCGATCTCGATTTGCCCGCTTTCCTCCGGCTGAATTTCATAAAGAACCCGTCCGGTCACCTGTTGATAAATTCTGGCCAGATTAGGCCGGCCGTCAAGCTGATTTAGCAGATACGCCGCGATCGTGACATCATGGATCTTGCCATCTAACGGTTGTAAATGATGGGCATGCAGCATTTGCTTGTAGTCCTGAAAGGCAATCATCCCGCTGAATTCATTCAAAAAAGACCATGCGGATGCTAAACCTTCCGGTTCCAAACAGAAAATCTCCCCTGGTTGCGAACACCAAAACATCTCACGATTGTCAGCCACGTGAATGGCGATCAGCGGCCGGGGCCGCGCCAAATCTTCCCGTAATTGTTTCAGGCCGACCCTGCTGACGGTTGGCTGCTCTTGGCCGGAAGTTTCCCGATCCGGATTATTGTCCAGATCAAGTCGACTGATTATTCTTTGAAAACCCAGACGATTGAACAAATCGACCAGATCCTCCGCATAAGGTTTGAGCACCAGATCATCCAAATCAACCTCTAAAGGAACATCCCGACGGATTCGGCTGAGTTGTTGCGAGAGATAGGCCAGCTCGCGATTGTCACGTAATTTTCCGGCCAATGCCGGGCGGATCTCGTCCAGTGCATGATAAACGCCGTCCAGCGAACCATAACGGGCAATCAATTCAGTGGCGCCTTTGATTCCGATTCCCTTGACCCCCGGTATGTTGTCTGAGGAGTCCCCCATGATGGCTTTCAGATCGACAAACTGATCCGGCCGGACACCAAAACGCTCATAAACCGCCGCAGGATCGTAACGTTCAATTGTGGTTTGACCGTTACGGCTGACCGGCTGCAAAATGGTGGTATTTTCGTTTGCCAATTGAAAACTGTCCTGATCACCGCTGATGATCAGCACCTTCATACCGGCCTTTTCTCCACAGGCAGCCAAGGTGCCCAACAAATCATCCGCTTCAAAGCCGGCAAAATCCAGCCAGCTTACGCCCATTTTGGTCAACAGATCCTGAAGCAGCGGAATCTGTACGGCAAGATCCTCATCCATGGGGCGGCGCGTGGCTTTATACCCGTCATACCACCCGTGGCGAAATGTCGGTTCTCTGCGGTCAAAAGCCGCAGCCACGTGGGTGGGCATATATGTTTCAATATACTTCAGATACATATTCAGGAAAGCAAAGATCGCGCCGGTGGGCGTACCATCCGGTGCAGTCAAGGTCTGTCGGCCAAAAAGGCCATAATAAGCCCGGTTGATCAGGCTATTGGCATCTAAAAGCAAAAACGTTTTGCGCGACAAATCATCACTTCCCTATCCAAATGAGAATCCAATCCGAATCAGCAGGTGGTGCGTTGAACATCATACCATAAAGAACCGGATCCATGCTGTTCAGATGACCTTGAATGGCCGCTGATTTGATGATTTCAATTTGAAAAGGGGTTGAACAGGTCTGTAAAATATTTTCCGCCCGGCGGCTCAGTTCCACCACTGAATCGGGCGAAGCAGGGATAAGAATGACCGCGGTGTTCAGGTCGTTTTGTGAAACAGCAGCTCGCGCGTGTTCAGATAAACTCAACACAGCAAGATAACAGATTTCCGACTCCGCCTTCTGGGCATTCAGCGCAATTTGATCTCCCTTTTCCGGCAAGAACAAATACCATGAGCCATAGCCGTCAACGCCATATGTTTTTTCGACAATGGATGACGGCATTAAGATTGAATATGCCGGCATCGGGGGTGAAAAGGCATCCTGGGCTGCTTCTTGCAAAGGTCCGACCAATGGCTTTAGCAGGAGGGGAAGAACCTGCCAAATCGCGAGGAACAACGCCAGAGCAGCCACAACTCCGACCGGAGCCAGCCAAACTCTCCGAGAAGATGGTTTTAATCGGGGTTCAGCTTGCTCTGACATGGTTGCCTTGCCAACGGCATCCATAATCCTGGCGGGCAGATCATTGTCAGGCAACCCATTTTTCTTTTGGTCAGCCAACAGAGCAGTGCGTTGCGCCAGCCAAGCTTCTTGCTCGGCCAGCTTATTGCGGCAGGCCTGACATGAAGCAAGATGCAAATCAAAGCGTTTGCGAGCAGAGGCCGACATGGTTTTGTCCAGATATTCAATCATACGTTTGTTGGACAACCGGCAACGCAACATCACTTTTCCCCCTCACTTCCCTCGGTGGTTATCTCTCTATCTGTTTGACGACCGCCTGATCGATTTTGTTCCCGATAACGAATTCTTTCCATCAGTTGTTTGCGTCCTCGAAACAGACGAGACTTAACCGTTCCTTCTGATATTTTCAAAAGGCCTGCCAACTCTGCGTAGCTCAATCCTTCCAGATCTCGTAAAATAACGATGTCACGTAAATAAGCAGGCAGCAAAGATAATTCTTCCCGTACCAATTCTGTCAGCTCTGAACGTTCCAGAAGCTGATCCGGCAGTGGCAATTCATCGGCAACCTGATAAAAAAGCTGACCCGATGAAGTCTCCGGGCCTTCATCCAGCGATACGGTTTTTCCCCGATTATTTTTCCGGCGATAATCGAGGCAGACATTCACACTGATCCGATAAGCCCATGTGTAAAAAGATGAGCGAAAACGATAACCGGTCAGCGAACGATATATCTTGATAAAGCTTTCCTGAACGCAATCCTCGGCATCTTCCCTGTTGCCTAACAGATGAAAACAAACCCCATAAAGACGAGTGGCATACCGCTCGACCAGCAGTGAAAAAGCATCTTCGTCACCATTTTGTGCCTGCTTGACAAGATGGGACTCTTTTACATCATTCACGTCATGATTCACATTCATTCGCCAATCGCCACTAACGGCATTTAAAATTTAAGCACATTCTTCACTCTTCGGGCCAAAGGAACGATTGCCAAGCCAAGAACGATTCCTGCTGCGCCCTGCAACAGATTGGCCGGCACGGTGCCGATCGCGTAGCCGTGGCCAAAAATCAAAAGTTCATAGAGAAAATAACCGCCGATCATGATCAACTCACAAATAAAGAACAGAACTACCTGCCAATACCAGCGAAGCTTTGGCATCCGAGTCAGAACAGTACCCGCCAAAAGCCCCATCCCGCCTTTGATTATCATGGTGCCCGGAATATATATCGGAGCCTGATAAGCCAAATCCGCCAAGGCCGAGCCCAAGGCGGCGCAAAGTCCGGAAAAGGGGCCCATAATAGCCGATATGCCAAATATCACGCCATCCCCGAGATTGATATAGCCCATGGAATTGGGGATCGGAACCGTAATTGCGTACGTTGCCAGCAAGACAACCGCTGATAAAATGCCGCTGTAAGTAATTTTCAGGATCGGCTCTTTCATCAAATCCAATCTCCTTCACGACGATGGCATACGCCTCAACGTATTTCAGTTTAGCGCAAATTCCCTTTCGTGACTACCGCTTGGTTCTTCATTAATGGAAAAGGCAGTTGTTGACGGTCTTTTTTGAAAAGCCGTGGCAATCATTAGTTTAATCCGGTTTAGCTGGTTGACCTCACTGGCACCCGGATCGTAATCAATGGGTACGATATTGGTTTGCGGATAAAGCCGGCGCAGCTCTTTAATCATACCTTTTCCGGTTACATGGTTGGGCAGGCAGGCAAAAGGCTGAGCACAAATGATATTGGGAACCCCGGCCTCGATCAATTCCAGCATCTCGGCGGTTAAAAACCATCCTTCGCCACTGTCATTGCCAAGGGAAAGAACATCTTGGGCCCTTTCGGCCAGATGGTGGATGCTGACCGGAACCATAAACTTGCCCTTGGTTGCTGCCAGAGACTTGACAGCAACTCGCCTATAGCGCGCCATGATAGAGTTTCCAAGAGTGGCAAGGATCGCCGAGAAGCGGCTGGTGCCTAAATTACGGTGCTTCCAGCCGGCATTATGAAAACAATAGAAGAAAAAGTCCATCAAACCCGGTACGACGGCCTCACAGCCCTCGGACTCAATAACCTTAATCGCATGATTATTGGCATCCGGATGAAACTTAACTAAAATTTCACCGACCAAACCGACCCGTGGCCGACGCGGACCACTGACCAACGGGAATCGGTCAAAATCCTGAACAATTTGCCTGACCAAATCACGATAGCGAAGTTTTGCACCGGACTTGTCCCTAACCGTTCCACCGCTAAGGAAAGTCCTGCATTTGTCCTGCCACTTTCGAAAGAGCCGCTGACTGCTTCCGGCAACCTTTTCATAAGGACGAACCCGAAGCAGAACGGTTTGCAACACATCGCCGAGAACCAACGCCTGAAGGGCTTTGTGCAGCAACGGCAAAGTAAATTTGAAACCCGGATTTTTTTCAATTCCGGTCGCACTCAGCGCAATAACCGGGACCTGCGGAAAACCGGCTTCTTTTAAAGCTTTACGTAAAAAAGCAACGTAATTGGTAGCCCGGCACCCACCACCGGTTTGCGTGATAAACACCGAACAATGATCCGGATCGTAGCCACCGGTGATAAAGGCATTGACCAACTGCCCAACCACAATAATGGTTGGATAGCAGGCGTCGTTATTGACAAATTTCAAACCGGTTTCAATATCTTTCGGCGATGCCTCGGCAAGAATATGAGTATTGTAACCGAAGCTGTTCAAAACACCTTCCAGCAACTCAAAATGGATCGGTGACATCTGCGGCGCCAAGATGGTGTGCCGTTTTTTCATTGATTTGGTAAAAACCGCCCGATCGAAGGTATACGGTACTGCTGCTGTCGATTCGGTATGTCGTTCCCGCTCCTGCATAGCCACTTTCAGAGAGCGGATCCGGATACGTGCCGCACCCAGGTTATTGATCTCATCGATTTTTAAGACGGTGTACACTTTGTTTCCGGCTTCGAGGATTTCCTGAACCTGGTCCGTGGTCACGGCATCCAGGCCGCAGCCAAAGGAATTGAGCTGTACCAATTCCAAGTTATCGTGGCCGATTACAAAATCAGCAGCTTCGTACAGCCGGGTGTGATAGGCCCACTGGTCGACCACGCGAATCGGGCGTTTCAGTTTCCCCGGGATAGCAACGCTGTCTTCGGTCAACACCGCCAAGCCTTGGGATACGATCATCTGTGGAATACCGTGGTTGATTTCCGGGTCCAGGTGATAAGGCCGGCCGGCCAGAACGATGCCTTTCTGTCCGGTACTTTCCAGAAAATCCAGCACTTCCCGGCCTTTTTCCCGAATATCCTGCTTGAACCGATGATGCTCGGCGAAACCTTTTTTGATGGCTCGCCGGGCCTCGGGCAGCGTCACGCCGAAGGCGCTGAACTCAGCGGCCAGACGCCTGGGCAAACGTTTGGGATGTCCGAGGGAGAAAAAGGGATTGATCAGGCGGACATCCGCCTCCCGGAGTTGCTCAACATTGTTTCTGATCACTTCCGGATAGGACACGACAATCGGGCAATTGTAGTGATTGTTAGCCATCGGACTTTCCTTTTTCTCATAGGAAATGTCAGGATAAAAAATCGTTTTTATACCCTTCTGGATCAGGTCGACAATATGGCCATGAGCCAGCTTGGCCGGATAACAGACGCTTTCCGAAGGAATGGA
>JAAYPL010000192.1 GCA_012519875.1 Clostridiaceae bacterium
GGAGATGAGTACGAGATGCAACGAACGCTTCTGATTTTCAGTATCGCTGCACTGTTGTGCATGACCACGCTCGCCGCGCCGGTGATGGGCGCGACCCTCACTGTACCCGACGACTATTCATCGATCCAGGCCGCAATCGATGCAGCCTCGTCGGGGGACACCGTCCTGATCAGGAGCGGAACGTACACGTTATCATCAGCGCAAATTGAGGTCAATAAACCGGATCTCACCATCATAGGAGAAGATCGCGATTCGGTTATCATCGAAAGCGGTGATGAAGGTTGTTTCATTCTCAGATCCGGTGCGCATAGAACACGCCTTGAGAACATTACGTTCACAAGCTGCATGCGAGTGCATGTAGATACGGGATCTTCGTCCAATGTCATTGCCAATGATGTTTTCCTCAATCCGACGTATGAGGAGGGAGGTCTGGGAATATATTCCGAATATAATACTATTCGTGACAATGTGATATCCGGCGCAACAGGTGATTACTCAGGTGTTTCCTTATCGGGTAACTCCAACATTTTCGAGAACAACAGTATCAGGGATGGTTCTTCGGCCGGATTGACAATCTATGGCGAGAATAATACGATCACAAAAAATTCTTTCATCAACAATGCTTATGCGGGCATTGAAGTTTACAGCGACGGATTTAATCCCGAAAACAATAGGATCTACCTGAACACTGTCACTGGCAACGGCGCCCCGGCAACCACGACGGGCACAACCCCGCCGACCACGATCTCCTGGGTCTCCCCTGAGACGATCCCCTACACCTACAACGGCACATCGTACTCGGGCGTCATGGGCAACTACTGGGGCAGCAACTACGCCGGCGCCGACGCCGGCGGCGACGGGATCGGGGACACACCCTTCGCCATTCCAGATTCGCTCGGCAACGACACCGCCCCGCTGATGGCGCCGTTCGGCAATTACTTCGGCGGGGGTACGCTCAGCACCATCACGGTCTCCCCCGGGACGGCCGACCTGACGGTCGGCGGGACGCAACAGTTCACGGGGACGGGGAAAGATGGACTGGGCACACCGATGAGCGGCATCTCCTTTACCTGGTCGAGCAGCAATGAGACCGTCGGCACGATCGACGGCAACGGCCTCTTCGCCGCAGTCGGGGCAGGGAGCACGACCGTCACCGCGACGAACGGTTCTGTCTCCGGGACTGCCTCCGTCTCGGTGACCGACCTTGTCGCTCCCGACCTCGTCCCGACCGCCATCAGCGCCGGGTCTCCGACTGCCGGCAATGCCACCACTGTCACGGTGACGGTCAGGAACGCCGGCAATGCCGATGCCGGTGCGTTCAACGTCACTCTCCTTGCCAATGGAACATACTCCGGCAAAGCGGCAGTTCCGTCCCTGAAATCGATGTACATCCGCGATGTCGATATCACGTGGACCCCTGCCATGAGTGGCGCCGTGAACCTTACCGCCGTCGTCGACGCCGAAGGAGCGATCGTCGAGTCGAACACGACCAACAATGCACTTTCCACGACCGTCTCTGTTGCTGTTCAGGGTCTCCCTGATCTCAGATTCCAGGCACTGATCCCCAACGGGAACCACGTCTTCGCACACGAACCAAACAAGATCACGGTCAACATCAAAAACACCGGCACTGCCGATGTCGGTGCCTTCAATGTCAGCATCGTGACCGGCGACGGCTTCAACGGCACGATCCAGGTCGAAGGGGTCGCCGCCGGCAGCGGCGTATCGTATCCTCTTCCCTCAATTGAGGATCCAACTCTCCGGTCGATCGGAGAGAACGTGACAATCACGGCGGTCATCGACCCTGAAAATGCGACCCTCGATTCCGACCGGAGCAACAATGAAGTAACGGTCACAAAGAGCGTTATCGGCAACGGATTCAAAGGCAAGCGCTGGACCGAAGGGAGCGACCTCACCACAAAGCGTGTCTTTGCTCTCCGCGGCAACCTGACCTACTCCTTCGGCGACAGTGCCTATCACAGCGGGTACGAGCCCTGGACTGCGCGGACCGTGAACTGGACGGCCGCCGACCATCCCCTTCCCGCCAGCGCCGACATCAGGGAGGCACGCCTCTACGTCCCGTACTGCTGGGACAAAGACAACGTCATGGCCGGTAACTTCAGCCTCGACTTCAACGGCGTGCCGCTCGACTACGACGCCCATTACACGGACAGAAAAGGCTGGGGCGGCTACGACCTCCCGTACGGCATGTTCACCTATAACGTGACGGAACAGTTTGCAGAGAATGCCGCCAACGTTGCCACCCTGCACAAGACCGTTGCCGACCATCAGGTCTCCACCGCAGGACTGCTTCTGGCGGTCGTCTACGAGGACCCGGCCGAACCCGAGCGACTGATCTTCCTGAACGAGGAGTTCGACAACCTCTTTGCACATGAGGCTCTCTACTACGTCTCGGTCGAGGAAGCGACGGCCTTCGCCCCGTTCACCGGCGCAACGATCGACCTCGACCGGGTGCAGAGCGCCGACCTGATCACCGTCGTACCCTGGGCAGCAGGACCCGAAGGCACCCTGATCTTCAACGACCAGACCTGGTATACGGTCTGGGACCACGGCGGCAGCGGCGGGACCGGCGAGACCAGCGGCACGCAGGTTGCCGTCGACCGGCGCGACGTCTCCGACTATCTGCAGGCCGCCAGCAACGAGGCGGCTATCCAGGGTGGACCCGATACGCAGGGGTCCACCAGCAACCTGTGCGCCAGCAATGCCTTCCTCATCATCGAGTATGCCGACGATACCGCCGCCCCGGTCGCGAACTTCACGGCGAACGTCACGAGCGGCGACGCCCCGCTCGCGGTGCAGTTCACCGACACCTCGACCGGTTCGCCAACCGCATGGGCCTGGGACTTTGAGAACGACGGGATCATTGATTCGACCGAGCAGAACGCCACCCACACCTACACCACCGCCGGCACCTACACCGTCAACCTCACGGTCACAAACGCCGACGGCAGCGATTCCGAGGTCAAGGCAGACTACATCACGGTCACCAGCGGCGGTTCAGGAGAGGCGCCCGTTGCAGCATTCACCGCAACTCCGCTGACCGGGCTTGCACCGCTCTCCGTCACCTTCACCGACGCCTCGTCCAACTCCCCCACCGCATGGTCGTGGGAGTCGCGGCCGTCCGGGACCGATGAGAACTGGACTGCATTCTCCACCAACCGGAACGCAACATACGACTTTGCAGCGGGAGCCTACGACATCCGGCTCACCGCGACCAACGCCGACGGAAGCGACACCGTAACAGAGACCCAGTATATCTCGTCCTCCGCAGGGGCGAAACGCCTCGCCACGGTTCAGAACGGCACGGTCTCCGGCGATCTCTACGTGGGAGCGTACGGAGGATGGAGCTCCGGGACCTCGTATACGACGAACACGCTCAACCAGACGTTCACTCTCCCGGCCTACACCGACGTCCAGTGGGCGCGGCTGTATACGGTCGTATACGCTGCAGGTACGGATAACCGGACGGGAACCGCGACCGTCAGGTTCGACGGCAACGGCGACGGCACATACGATACGCTCGGCA
>JAAYPL010000168.1 GCA_012519875.1 Clostridiaceae bacterium
GAAGCCGCCGCGCACAGCATGAAAGAAAAAATCGAGCAAAAGCTCCGTCAGGCTCTGCATGATGCCGAAGCCGACCGGACGCGCCGGCTGATCTCCCGCCAGCTTGCCTTGCTGCCGGGGGCTGCGATATCCACAATTCATGCCTTCTGCCTTGATGTTATTCGCAATTTTTATCATTGTGTCCGTGATCCGGAAGGGCGGCCGCTCATCGAGCCGGGTTTCGGTGTCGACGATGGTGTGGAAGCCGATATTTTGCTGGCGCAAACCCTTGATGAATGGCTGGCAACGCAATATGAGAAAATTGACCAAGCTCAAGAGGGCGACCTTGCCGATGAACGCCAGGTTACCTTTTACCGCCTGATGGAAGGCTACGGCAGCAATGGAAGCGATCGACCTGTTCGCGAAATGATGATTCGGTTGATTAAATTTATTCGCAGCCTGCCTGATTACCCTGCGAAAGTGGAACGGTGGCTGTCGGATTTAGCCCGGGCCGCCGATCAATTTTCCGAAAGCGCCTATTTGGAAGCTTTGCTGCGGCAACTGATGCTGCTCTTGGAAAAAGCCGATCCCTACCTTGATGAAATGGAGGCCTTGCTGGAGACGGAAATTCGTTTTATTGCCCGGTCGGAGCGAAACCAAGCCATGAACCGTCAATTTTCCAACGTTCTGGAAACCTTGCGCGACCTGAACCGATACTTGCGTCAAGGGGGCAGAGATTGGGATCTGATCGGCTCGTTGGGCGCTCGGCTGGCCAATTTGGATATTCCTCGCAATTTGGCCACGGATTGTGTCGAAAAAAGAACCTTTATGGACCTTTTTATCCGTCACGTGGCAGAGATCGTTCATTGCTTGACCGGAGATTGCGGCACCGACAAGTACCGATCTCATTTTATCTTTCAAACCGGCCATCTGTTTTGTCTCAGCGCGGCCGAAATACAAGCAGACATTGCGGCTATGCTGCCGTCGATTCGATTGCTGCTCGAGCTGGTTCTCGGACTTGACGGACAGTATGCAAAGAAAAAACAGGCCGCCGGCTTGATCGATTTCAGCGATTTTGAGCACTTGGCGCTGGCCATCCTGCGCGAGGACGAGGCCGGCGGCTACTATCGCCGGCGATTCAAAGAAATTTATGTTGATGAGTACCAGGATACCAGCAGCATTCAGGAAGCAATCATCGCCATGGTGAGTGACGGCAATTGTCTGGTGGTTGGCGACATCAAGCAAAGCATTTACCGCTTCCGTCATGCACGGCCGCAAATCTTTATTGATCGGGCGGCGGCCTACCGGGACGGTGAGCAGGGCAGGCTTTTTGTATTGAACAAAAATTTTCGTAGCGTCGCGGGGATCCTGTCGGCCGTCAATGATCTTTTCGGTCAGCTGATGTCCCGGGAAGCGGGAGAGATCGATTATGACCGGCAGCAGGCTTTGCAGCCTCACCGAGAAAACCCGCCGGATGGTTCACCGCCGGTTACGCTGTTGCTCATCAATCGGCAGCCGGCGACCGAAACCATGATGTCAGCAGATGAAAACCAACCGGAATTCAACGGGCAGGGAGATGCGTCCGATCAGGATTTGTCCCCCGAAGAGATCGGCCGATATGAGCTGGAAGCATTGGCCGTAGCTGAACGCATGTACGACCTGCATCTGGAGGGAAGGGCCTGGCGCGATATGGTCGTGCTGGCCAGAACACATTCAATCGGCGGTGTTTGCCGGCAGCAATTGACAAAGCACAACATCCCGGTTCAGAGCAACAGCAAGGGTGATTTTCTTGAACCTCCGGTCATGCGTCAGATGGAAGCGCTTCTGCGCATACTGGACAATGGGCAGCAGGACATTCCGCTGGCCGCCGTTTTGCGATCCGAAATTTGGCAAGGTGGTTTTTCCGATCAGGATCTGGTAAAAATCCGAATTTTTGCCAATCAGCTGGAACCGGCCGGCCGTTTTTTTCATCAGGCGGTCGAAAGCTATGCCGAACAAGGTCCGGAAAAGGAATTGAGAAGTAAACTGAAAGCTTTCCTGGACTGGCTGGAGCAGGTGAGACGACGCGAGCAGTTGATCAGTATCGGTGAAATGATCGGTTTTATTTTCGACCAAACCGGCTGGCTGGAACGGCTGGCCGCGCGACCGGCCGGTCAAGGCCTTGAAGCCGTGCGTCACCTGCGTTGGTTCCGCCAATGGGCAGAACAGTTCGAATCCCGCCGGCCGCGAGGGCTTCACGCTTTTGTGGAGTATATCGATAATCTTCGGCGTCGCGAGACGATTGATGTGTCGCTGTCGGCAAATGATCATGGTGATGACGCGGTGCAAATTATGACCATTCACGGCAGTAAAGGCCTGGAGTTTCCGGTTGTCTTTTTGCTCGGCACCGGTTTCGGCATCACACCGAAAGACAGTTCGGATTTTCTGATGATCAGTGAATCCCTGGGAATCGGTATGGATTTTGCCGATCCCGAAAGGCAGATTCGCTATCCGACCCACACCAAGCTTGCGATGCGGGAAGAACTGAAAGCCGCCGGCATGGCAGAGGAACTGCGCCTTTTGTATGTCGCCATGACGCGCGCCATGGACCGACTGTATCTGATCGGCTCGGTCAAAGTCAGTGCCGACCGGGCGGAAAAACGTCTGGCAACTCTGACAGAGCAGGCCAGGGCGTGGGCCGGCCGTCAGTTGCCGCCCTATCTTGTCTTGGCGGCTCGTAATTATCTGGAATGGATTCTTTTAGCCTTGGCGCGAAAACCGGAAGTGGATTTCAGTTGGCTTGCCGGCGGTACTTTTCCTGTTTCCGACTGGCAATTACCGGCGTGGCGGGTTGAGTTTTTGCCGATCGAAGGTCTGGGCAAAAAATCCATTGATTTCACCATCGGTACCGACCGGTCGGAAAAGGACAAAACGGCTTGCGGCCCGGCCGGGCTTCTGGAAACGGTACTCAATTTTCAAACCGGTGAGATCAATTCGGATCTGGATCGGTTGATGGCCACAGCCGAGAGAAGAATCGTGACGCCCTATCGTTACGGGGCAGCATCGCGCTTGCCGGCAAAACTGACCGTCAGCGAACTCAAACGTCGTGAACAGGCCTTGGCTCCGGAGGAATTGCCGCGAGGGATCGGTTTGGTTCTTGACCGGTGGCCGGACAAGGAAGCATCTCAACCGACCAAACAGGCCGAACCGACACCTGTGGAGCAGGGCATTCTGCTGCATAATTTTTTCCGCTACATGGACTTGCCGGCACTTTGTGCCGAGCCCGGGAGCGAGGAGATCGACCGGCAACTGACCGCGATGCAGGACAGGGCCGTTTTTTCCGCCCAAGAACGGTCGGTGCTCCTCGGTTTTAAAAAAGAATTATATCAATTTGCGGTCTCTGACCTTGCCAGGGACATGGCCGAAGCGGCGGGCTAACCGGGGCGTTTTCACAGCGAAATCCCTTTTACGCTTGCTGTTCCGGCTTGGGAGATCCACAGTCAATACGCCGAATCGGAAACGACAGACACGGTTCTGGTTCAAGGGATCATCGATTGCTGGTACGAAAGTGAAACGGGCATTACGCTGGTTGATTATAAATCCGACCGGTTGAGCACGGATCCTGACGAATGTCGTGCCGAGCTTCGCCGACGGTACGGTCTTCAACTGGATTATTATGCCCGGGCCATTGAAGGCGCAACCGGCAAACCGGTTAATCGTCGGATCATCTGGCTGATCCGTCAAGGGCGGGGATTTTCCTTTTGAAAAATCAGATTGTTTTCTTGTCGGATTCGGCTTGCCGCGTGTGACGAAGCATACGGAGGGCGTCCTGTTTGCGCTGGGCGCGTGTACCTTGAGCCTTGTCGCGAAGTCGGCGGTTCTTGAAATAATCTTTGAGCAATAGAGCACACTCGGTTTCCAAAACACCGCCGCGGACCTCAACCTGATGGTTGAGGCGCAACGAAAACACATCGATGACCGAACCGGCCGCCCCGGCCTTGGGGTCGTAGGCGCCGAAAACCACTGTCCGGATTCTGGCCTGAACAATGGCTCCGGCGCACATTAAGCAAGGCTCAAGAGTGACATACAGATCACAATCGGTCAGTCGCCAGCTGCCCAGCCGCCGGCTGGCTTGTCGGATGGCTTCGATTTCGGCATGCCGCGTGACGTCTTGAAAGCTCTCCCGTCGATTGCGGCCGTGACCAATGATTTTTCCCTCGTGAACAATAACCGCGCCGATCGGAGGCTCGTCTTCGGCGGCTGCCCGAATCGCTTGACGGAGGGCGCTTTTCATCCGAACCGCGTCGGTCGGATTCATGTTTTTGCTTCTCCGTTCAGGGCCTGGAGAATCAGTTCGATTGCCTGATCCAGCCGCAGAAGCAGATTGTCTCCCGGCGCACCGGCGACTTGCAGATGGCATTTGTTGAGCGGAATCAGGATTTTCAAGGCCCGGCTGTTTCCGATCGCCGTGGCCATGGCCGGACTTAGTTCCCCCAGCATGGATCCGGCGGCGATGATCCCGATCCCTCCGATGATTATGTCGGCCCGGCCACAGTTCCAGATGACCGCCGATTCCCCGGTTGCACCGCCATCAGCCCCCGCCTTCAGCATCTGTGCCGTGGCCAGGGCATTGGTTCCGACCGCGGTCAGATCATAGTCGGTGGTGAAATCTTCTTTTCGAATCCGCTCGATGATGGCCCGGCCCAAGCCGCCACCCTGGCCATCAATGACGACGATGTGCTTCACAAGGCTTTCCTCCCTTGATTAATGCTCTAATTGCCATTATAATATCACAATGCCGAAAGACAATCGCTTGAAAACAGGATCGATTACCAAAGGATGGTTATAGGACGATGGCTTTAAAAGACGGAAGATGCCCCAATTGCGGTTCAATCCTTTATTTGGACAGCTCAGTCGAAAAGGGACACTGCCTTTTCTGTGATGCGGTTTTTGATTCCGCCCAGGCGATCGAAATTGCCTTGGATCCGACAGGGGTCGAATTCCCCAACCTGCCGCAACCCAAATACGAAGGCCCGGATTTGAGGCCCGGTGCCGGCTCCGCAAGGCCGGTGACAAGGACAAAAAGCCAGCCGGCTCCCAAAAAGGCCCAGCCCAAAGCCCCCCCGATCGTTGCGGAACCGGTCCGGATGCCGGACTTCAAGCTCGACAAGAAAACACGCACGCGCATCATCTTGATTATTCTCCTGATTGTCGTCCTTGTCGCTGCTATCGCGGTACCGTTGATCATGCGTCGGGAAGAGGCCCGTGAAAAATTGCTTGTGGCTCTGCCAACATTTACCCCTTCTCCTATCGAAGTGGAAAAGGATGTCAATATCGGCCGTACCGACAACAGTTATCTGCTGATTGCCTTGAGCCGGGATATCACAAAGGATGATGCGATCCGCTTTTTTCAGGCTTACGCCCAAAAACGTGCTGAGATCTACGGGATGGATTTAACCGAAGCGATATACGAGCCGGTCACGGTCAAAATCGTCACTCCGGAGGGTGGTTGGAAAATTGACCGACCGGCCGGCCGGGCTCTCCTTGAAGATGGATCGGCGGTTGTGGCCTTGAATCCATAGCCTTTCGGATGCGATAAAGACCTTGGCGCCCGTTTGTTTCAGATTTATTAACACTTGCGATTCAAACTGGTCAAAGTCTTTTGCTAAAGTTAAATCGTATACAAGACGGGTATAAATAGCCTCCTTCTTTCATCCTTTCTCCTCCAATGTAAAGCAGTTCCGGGAGTGGTGCCCCGGAACTGCTTTTCGCATATAAATTATTCTGCGGCTCACAGGTTCTGTGGGCTGTCGTCATTGGTCAGGTTAGCAGCGACGCTGGCCTGGTCCGGCCTGCCTTCATCGGGCAGCAGAAGTGGTGAAAATCGGTTTGACAGGTCGCTTTCAACAGATGTTTTCTCCTGCGCCCCGTCCGCCACGACCTTTCGGCGACAGGTCAGCTTAAACTGAACAACCGAACCGCCGATCAGCCAGACAGCGGTGCTGATCAATATGAGGATCAAACCTGAAGGAGAAAGAGCGGCGTATTTGGCTGTGACATGGTCAAGGGGCCATTGATCCAGAAGGCCGGCCGCGCAAAAAGATAACAACCAGCCGCTGCTGGCGGCGGTCACGAAAATCAGAAAAGGCCGGAGCCGGAAAAAACCCAGAACCGCTCCCAACAAAAAAGCACCGCCGAACACGTAGAGCCGGATTCCATCGGTATCAACGGGCAAGAGTCGCAACACAAGATCTGCAATCAGAACCAGGACAGCGCCCCCGGCAAACAAAGCACCGACTCTGGTCAGAATACTGAAAAGACCTGCCAGCAAAACACCGGCTACCGCAGCGACAATCAATTGATGACGCGGAGATGGAAAAAACCAGCCGCCGTACGTAAGACCAAGGTACACGCCGGCCAGAAGCCCGACCAGAGCCAGCCAGAGCCGCAACAACCGACCACCGGCCAAGGCGGTCACCAGCGCAAGCAGAGCAACAATCGCAAAAACCACCATACCCAACAATTCCAACGTCAAAACAGGCATAAGTCACCTCCGCAATGTGTCCTGCCTCTATTCTAACGTGAGCTTTGAAAAAGGAACAGAGGGAAAAGACAGGATAAATCAAGAAAAAATCCGGATTTCCAGAATTTTTACAAAAATACGAAAGAACGTTCCTTGCCCGTCTCCATCCTTTGACGATAGAATAATGATTATTGATAAAGACAGAAAAGATCAATGACGGAGGACATCATGAAAAAACTTACCTGTTCCATCTTGTTGCTATTGTGTGTGGTATTAACGGTTACGGCGTGTCAGCCGGCGGATCTGACCACGGCCCCACCGCAACCGGCGA
>JAAYPL010000169.1 GCA_012519875.1 Clostridiaceae bacterium
CAGCGGCCGGCAGGTGGCTATAAATCGTGATTTTTTCTCTTCCAGCTCAATCTGGGCCGGGCCGGTCACTGTTCGGTAATACATGCGCATGTTGAAGACTCAGGCCAGCTCCTTATATTTCTGATAAGACAGCATCAGCAAAGACTTGTCCTGACTGTAGGTAACTTTTTCCAAAGCTTCCTCGATCGGGAAAAATCCGCCGTTCGAAAACTGCAGGGCAGCATTGGGCTCAACCGTTTCCTGATCAGACATCATGATATACCAGACAATCTTGTTGCAGACCGGCCGCTGACGGGAAATAGAATAAAACTCGTAATTCGTCCGGCCGGCCGGAGCCAGAATCCGGGCCTTGACACCGGCTTCGATCTCGACCCGCCGCAGCGCAACATCCTCGGGCACATCGTCCGAACGGATCACGCCTTTGGGGAGAATCCACTCTTGTTTTTCATTTTGCAAAAGCAGAACCTTGTCACCTGCGAAAACCACACCACCGGAACAATTTCTGACCAGCATCAATATCTCCCCTTTCTTATGAAGGTGTCGATGATTCGGGCACTTTCATTTTATCATGAACCGATCGATTACCCAAGAGAATTAAGCGTCGCTCGGCCATCCATCCACTTTCTCAGAACCTCCGGGATAACAACGCTGCCGTCGGCCTGCTGATTTTGCTCCAATATGGCCGGCAGGATCCGGCTGGTAGCCAGTCCGGAAGCGTTCAGTGTGTGTACGAATTCCATGCGCCCGGTGGCCTTGCGCCGGAAACGCATATTACCGCGACGAGCTTGATAATCGCCGGCGCTGGAGGCCGAGCTGACTTCTTTGTAGTCGTTCATGCTGGGGATCCAGATCTCAATGTCATAGGTTTTAGCCATGGATGCACTGCAATCGCCGGCAGCCAGCTTGCTGACGCGAAAATGCAGACCCAGCAGCTCGACCAGTCCGGCGGCTTTGTCAACCAGCTCTTCAAGGGCTTTCTCCGAATGTTCCGGCAGGGTGTATTGAAACAATTCGATTTTGTTGAACTGATGTCCGCGGATCATGCCGCGTTCCTCGGCACGGTAGCTTCCCGCTTCCCTCCGGTAACAAGGGGTATAGGCAAAATACTTGAAAGGCAAACTGCTTTCCTCGAGCATTTCATCCCGATGTAAATTGACCAGCGCGGTTTCCGCCGTCGGCAACATGAAATGCGTAAAGCCATTTTCGACTTGATCCGCGCGCAACTGATACACGTCATCTTTAAATTTCGGAAATTGACCCGCGGTGTAGCCGCACTGCCAGTTTAGGATATGCGGCGGCAGGATCATTTCGTACCCGTCACGCAGATGTTGCTCCACAAAAAAATTAAGCAAAGCCCATTCCAAACGGGCGCCGTCACCGCGATAAATCCAAAAACCGCTGCCTCCCAGCTTGGCTCCCCGGGTATAGTCGATCAGTTCCAGTCTCTCGGCCAGATCCACGTGGTGTTGGGACGGAAAGTCAAAAACAGGAACCGTGCCGACGGTCCTGACAACCTGATTGTTTTCCTTGCCGCCGGCCACAACATCATCGGCAGGCAGATTGGGCAGGACATCGAGAAACTCCTGCTGCTGCTTTTCGATGGCGGCAAGTTGTTCGTCCCCGTCCTTGATTTCCTCACCGATGGCTTTCATTCTGGCCATGACCGCTGTCGTATCCTGACCTTCCCTCTTCATCAAGGGGATGGCGGCAGAGGTTTTGTTTTTCTCGGCTTTCAGCTGTTCCGTCCGGTAAATTAAATCACGCCGCACGCGATCACGGGATAAAAACTCGTCAAAATTGATTTCAAATCCTCTACGAGCCAGTTTTTCGGCCACAAGATCCGGATTTTCCCGGATCAGAGTAATATCTAGCATCTTGCACCTCCCGGCAAACAACAGCATCGTTGCGTGCCTTTGTCTAATTTATAGCCTCATGACGAGCTTGTCAATGAAAGGGCGCGCTCTTCACGGGTTGAGGCCTTGCAGATCCTCCGGCAAGAACAAGCCGTTGTGGCGGATTAATTGGTCGTCAAACCAGACATCTCCACCGCCGGCGGCGGATCGCTGATCCAGGATAAGGTCCCAGTGGATCATGGACTTGTTGCCGTTGTCAGCTTTGGCATAGGCATTGCCCGGCGTCAAATGCAACGATCCGGTCATTTTCTCATCAAACAGAATGCTGCCTGTCGGCCGTGTGATCAAAGGGTTGACACCAAAAGAAAACTCGCCGACATATCGGGCACCTTCATCGGAATCAAAAATACGGTTTAATTCGTCGTCATTCCCGTCACCGGACGCCGACACGATCCGACCCTCTCTAAACAGCAGCCGGATTTGCCGATACGTCCGGCCCCACTGGGTTGTCGGCACATTATAAGTGATCTTGCCGTTCAGCGAATCGCGAACCGGGGCGGTATAGACTTCACCATCCGGCACATTGCGACGGCCATAACAACAGACCGCCGGCATGCCTCGGATTGAGAAGGTCAAATCGGTGTCCGGAGAAGTAATGCGAACACGGTCCGCAGTCTCCATACGAGCGGCCAATGCCTGCTCTGATTGATACAAGGCCTTATAGTCGATCAGGCTGACTTCCAAAACGAAATCAAAAAACTCTGCTGCCGACATACCGGCTTTTCGAGCTTGAGCCGATGTCGGCCAGTTGAACAAAACCCAGCGCCGCTCATCGATAATAATCCGCCGGAGTTCCTCCCCGGCTTTGGCGGCCATCTGCAATCTTTCACGAGGAATTGCCGCATCCTCTTGATCGTTCTCCTCGCCCCGTACGGTTAAATTGGCCGCGATATCTCGCCAGCGGTACTGTTCCCAACGATTGCTCACCGCTAAAAACCAACCGGATTCCGGCACATCCGGCAGGATAAAATCATAGGCCATGCGGTTGATTCCTCCGTCCTGCCAGCGAATCACCGGGAAAACCCCGGATTGCGCAGCAACACGATAAAGGGCTACAACCAAGGGTCGTGCCGAAATAGCGGCATTGATCTGAAAAATTTCACCTTTTTTTAAGGCAAGAGAGTGATGAATCAGCAAGTCGGCCAAAGCGTCCAGACGAGCATCGTGAAGCATGGTCCTGCCCTCCTCACATCAAAGTTTCAGCGCATCCATTATAATATACAGCCCTAAACCTGCCAATGTAAGAACCGGTCACTCCAAGGGTGATGGTTGTGCCGGCAGACAAAAAGGAAGGTTTCTGCAAAAAGCAATTAATTAATAGTATAATGACTCTGCCCGGGACATGCTCTTGCGGCTGCCGGCAGCATGAATCAGGAGAAATGGCCCGGTGCCAAAAATCTCACGGTAATCAGGGGGAAAATATGACACAAGATGCGAAACAATATGATCTGATCGTTATCGGCCAGGGCCCGGCCGGTATTTCCGCGGCGATCTACGCCGTTCGTTCCGGCCTG
>JAAYPL010000170.1 GCA_012519875.1 Clostridiaceae bacterium
CGCGCCCATCATGTCAACCACAACGTTGGAAACCGTGTCCACGGTAGCAACCTTGATTTGGCCGAACTTGCCTGCAACCTGCATCGGCTGGATCCACATCAGAGAGGTCAGTGTGCCCGCCAGGCCATCAGCGTCGGTTGCCAGTGCAGCGGTCTGATGGGCGGCAAATTCTTCGGTTCCGGGCCACCCCGGTACTTCGTAGACCACTTCGATATCTTTGCCATCGGCTTTGGCCGCGGCAATACCATCCATAATGCCTTTATAGCGGTCCACGAAAAAGGGAACACCATAGTCCTTACCGCCACTCATGACAATGATCTTGCCGGCATCATTTGCGACCAGCATCTCGGCAATCGAATAACCGAATTGATAGTTGTCAGCGCTTGCATTGCAGCCAATGTAATACGGTTCATTCTTGACCAGTTCATAGGCTTCGGGTTTTCCACCCAGTCCCCAGTAATACATGTTCAGACTGCCGCAAAGTTTTGCCGATTCTTCATTGCCTTCATTGTAGTAGCCGATGATGCCTTTACAGCCCGCGGCGGCACATTGTTCGATAAAAGCAAACTCTTCTTCGGCATTGCTTAAGGATTCCGACCAAATGACTTCAAAATTGAAACCGGTCTGCAGGTATTTGAAATATTCCTGAACGGCCAAGACTTGTTCTGCCGAGGTGTCATAGTTGACAAACCCCATTTTGACGGTTTCTTTGGGATAACGCCCATCCGCAGACAGTTCGATTTCTTTGTCTTTGGAAGATTCACTTGGCTTGGCCGGTTCGGTCGTTTTGGCCGGGGCATTTCCGGTCGTGGCCAATGGGGTGCTCGAGCTTGGCGCACAGGCAGCAAGCGTAAAAATCATTGCAGCGGCGAGTAACAACACCAATACTTTTTTCATAACCTTTTCTCCTTTAATAAAGATATTTTCTATTACTATCTTGTCAGTAGTTTTGTTTGATATGTCATGCTGGCTACATAAACAACTGCCAAGAAAATAATCGCCCGGGAAATTTGAATGACTGCCAGTTCAAGGCCCATCATGGTCAATCCTGCGTTGAGGACGGAAATGGTGGCGGCACCGATAATCCCGGCGGATATTCTGCTGCGCGGGCCTCCCATCAGCGGCATGCCACCCAGAACCAATGCCACCAGGACATCCATCCCCAACGAGCTGCCGGTTGCCGTACCCACCGATCGAACTCTGATCAGAATGATAAAAGCCGCCAACGCCACGCCAATTGCACTGATTATGAAGACAATGAGTTTTACCTTCTTGCTGTTGATGCCGGATTGACGGGCGGTAATCGGATTGCCGCCCTGGATTTTGATCTGACGTCCCAATGGTGTGTAATTAAACAGAATCAAGCAAAGGATAAAATATGCCCCCAGCACAACGATATTGATTGTGGTCATCTCGGCAAAGGTAAATGACCGGATCGGCGTCACTGCCTCGCTCAGATAAATGCTGACGGTATCACCCATCATAACCAGAACAATAGCTGTCAGGATGAACCCTAAAACAATCGTGACAATGAACAGCGGCACGTCAACAAACGCCGCAAACAAACCTTTCA
>JAAYPL010000171.1 GCA_012519875.1 Clostridiaceae bacterium
ATCCAGGAAGCTCTGGTCGAAACCCTCGGCTGCACCGGAATGACACATTCAGCCGCCATGGCCTCGGAGATTCTTACAGGCAAAACCATTCTGGAGGCCCTGAATACCGATTTGGTCTGTGACGCCATTAATACCGCCATGCGCGAATTGTTTCTCCAAATTGTGTATGGTCGCAGCCAGTCGGCCTTTTCGGAGAACGGTCTGGCTATCGGTTCTTCCCTTGAAGATTTAGGCAAGGGCCTGCGCAGTACGATCGGTACAATGTTCAGCACATTGGAAAAAGGGCCGCGTTATCTGGAACTGACCGAAGGCTATGTGCTCAAAATGGGGCTGGATCAGGACGACCAGGTTATTGGCTATCAATTTCTAAAACTGGGGCCAATGTTGGAGATGATCAAAAAAGGTGTTGACGCCAATGAAGCCTACAACAAAAATATCGGAACCTATGGCCGTTTCGACGATGCGGTGAGCGTCATTGACCCTCGTCACGAATAAATCGCCACAAAGGGAAAGGAGTTTAACAGATTATGGCACTTTTTGAAAGTTATGGCCGTCGAATCGATAAAATCAATGCCACGCTGGCTGAATATGGTATCTCCTCCATCGAGGAAGCAAAAAAGATTTGTGATGAAAAGGGTATTGATCCATACAAGATCTGTAAGGAAACACAACCGATTGCCTTTGAAAACGCGGCATGGGCCTATGTCGTGGGTGCTGCCATCGCCATCAAGAAAAACTGCAGGAAGGCCGCCGAAGCGGCAGAAGCCATCGGCATTGGCTTGCAGGCATTCTGCATTCCCGGTTCGGTTGCCGATGAACGCAAAGTCGGGCTCGGCCACGGCAATCTGGCCGCCATGTTGTTGCGTGAAGAAACACAATGTTTTGCCTTCCTGGCCGGACACGAATCTTTTGCCGCCGCGGAAGGCGCCATCGGCATCGCCAAATCGGCCAATATCGTCCGCAAGCAGCCTCTTCGGGTTATCTTAAACGGATTGGGCAAGGATGCCGCCCAGATCATTTCTCGTATTAACGGCTTTACCTACGTCCAGACCCGTTTCGATTACGCAACCGGAAAGGTTGCGGTAGTGGCTGAAACCGCCTACTCAAAAGGCGACCGCGCCAATGTCCGTTGCTACGGAGCAGACGATGTCCGCGAAGGGGTTGCGATCATGCATCTTGAAGGCGTCGATGTCTCCATCACCGGCAATTCAACCAATCCGACCCGGTTCCAACACCCGGTTGCCGGCACATACAAAAAAGAATGTAACGAATCCGGGCACCAATATTTCTCGGTCGCTTCGGGAGGCGGCACCGGCCGTACCCTGCATCCGGACAACATGGCCGCCGGGCCTGCATCATACGGTATGACTGATACAATGGGGCGTATGCATTCCGATGCCCAGTTTGCCGGATCATCGTCGGTACCTGCACATGTCGAGATGATGGGCTTTTTAGGGATGGGCAACAACCCTATGGTGGGCGCAACCGTCGGTGTTGCCGTTGCCATTGAGCAAGCCGGTTAGTCTGATATTGTCCTGGATGTTTCTTCTTGTGTGCCCCGGCGACTTGAATGCTCGTCGGGGCACATTGGAACGGACTCGATCGATTTAACGGATTTTTCCAATTTTTGTCGCGGCAAAACCAGAAATCGACCGCAGGTCAAGCACTTGATGGCAATGTCGGCGCCGGTTCTTTCGATTGACCAAAGCCAGCCACCGCAAGGATGTTTCTTTTTCAGTTTTAGAATTTCACCTTTTTGGAATGGATACAGATTAAAACGTCCCGGCATCAGAGGCTCCCTCCTCTTCTGGTTCTCATATCTTCTTTATCCCGCCACTGACCCGTGGTCGGCCACCATAATCGTGAACCGTCGGTAACGGTGTATATTCGCCGTGAGTCTGAAACAGATGATAGACCGCCTCGCCCTGATCAAATCCGTGCTCGAGAAGGAGAACACCGCCCGGATACAGCAGAGGGGCCGCCTCTTGGATCAGGCGCCGGACAAACAACAGGCCGTCCGGCCCACCATCCAATGCATTTCGAGGCTCGTAATCACGAACCTCCGGCATCAAATGCTCAATTGACGATCCGGCAATATAAGGCGGATTGGAAACGATCAGATGCCATAGATCATCGGTTTGATCCGGCAGCAAATCCACCATTTCCAGTCCTGCTTGCGCGGTCAGTGCATGTTTTTGCAAATTCAACCGGGCATAACGGGCAGCGATCGGGTCTATTTCGGTCAACATAAGTTGTTCCAGGCAGTCGTGCTGTCTGAGATGCAAACCGATGCTGATACCGATACAGCCGCTACCCGTACAGACATCGATCACCTTGAGCCGGCCGGGCAGCAGGTCGCCGGCAAATTCCAGCGCCTGCTCAACCAGAATCTCACTATCCGGGCGAGGTATAAGCACACCGGGACCCACTTTAAAATAATTGCCCATAAACCAGGCTCCGCCTGTGATATAAGCCATCGGTTCACGGGCCATCCTCCGATCCGAAGCCGCCCAAACAGCATCAACCAAATTGTCCGGGATCGGCAACTCAGGTTTTGTATAACAGACCGAAGGTTCCGTTTCAAGATAGTGGGCAATCAGCTGTGCCGCCTCACGGCGGCCGTCCGGCAATCCGGCGTCTGCCAGTCGCCGCCCAATTTCCATCTGTAGCTGGCCTATTGTCATCATTGGTTCTCAGGTGTTACCATCGATCACTTTGAGGTTCTTCGGGAATAACCGCCCGCATCGCGGCAATTGCAACTTCAAGGATACTGTCATCCGGCTCGGCAGTGGTCAGACGCTGCAGCCAAAGACCGGGAGTTGATATCGCCCGAGTCAGGCGATTGTCAAACCGACCCGCCAAGCGAATAATCTCGTAAGCAATCCCGGCGACCAGCGGCACCAAGGCAAACCGGATCAGCAAGTTGACCCACCGACCCCACCAGCCGACAAAAGAAAAAACAATAATACTCACAAGAATGACAATAAACATGAACGCCGTACCGCAGCGCGGATGAAACCGGCTGTAGCGACGGACATTGTTCACGGTCAATTCCTGGTTGTCTTCGTAGCAGGCGATGGTCTTGTGCTCGGCACCGTGGTACATCCAAACCCGGCGAATATCTTTCATTTTTGATGCCAGAGCAAGATAGGAAATAAAAAGCGTGATTCGGATCAAACCTTCGATCAGATTAAAAATAATCACAGTCCCGGCGCTGCGACTGTCGCTCAGAAGCGTGACCTGCTTGATAAAGCCGGTGATAAAATTGGGTAACAAGATAAAGATCCCGACACTGAATGCTATACCAACAACCGCCGAAACATAAAGCATGGCGTCGGAATGTTTTGTCAAAAATCTTTCAACGCTCTGCCCTATTTTACCAAACCAAGCAAACCAAGTTTTTTCCCGAGGCGAAGGATTTTCCGCGCGGGTTTGCTGTTCGACAGAATCGTCGGAATTGTCGTTTTCGGCTATTTCCGCTGAACGCAGCAAGGCTTTGGTACCGCTGACCAACTGTTGAAACAGACGGACTGAACCGCGCAAGAATGGGATTTTTCCGGCTTGCGAAAGTCGGTGCATAGGCATTTTTTCAACCAGAATCGAACCGTCCGGCTGCCGCAAAGCCATAGCCTTTTTTGTCGGCCCGATCATCATCAGGCCTTCGATCAAGGCCTGGCCGCCAATGGTCGTTTTTCGACCACCGGAGCGAATTTTAGGCTGACGAATGCCTGCCTTCCGCCCTCCCTGCCTCGACTGTTGTTTTATCATAACGACGGATCCTTTCTGTCTGGCCAATGAGCCCCTGAATACAAAAGGGAGGCTTGCAAGCCTCCCCCAGGTTGCAGCTATTTCTGCTCCATCCTTCTTTTAAATTTGTCGACGCGACCACCGGTGTCGACCAGCTTTTGACGTCCGGTAAAGAACGGATGACATTTCGAGCAGATGTCCACATTCAGATTGGCCTTAACAGATCCGGTTTCGAACGTCTCTCCGCAGGCACATTTGACCGTTGCCTTGACATAATTGGGATGAATGCCCTCTTTCATTTTTTCACCTCTCAAGAATCACAGCGCGCACTTACACAATGGATTGTGATATGTACGTCGCATCAGTATCAGTTGTTGCTGTGAGATTGTACAACACAGGCCGGCCTTTGTCAAACAAAATCACCTTGCCGGCTTAGCCGCCGCTGAGAACACTACTGCCATTGCCCGCCATAACCGTTCTGGCCCGTACCGTTCCGGCTGTTTTGCCCGGCTTCCGAAGGCCGCACGCCACGCATGGCTTCAAAAACATTTTTGTCGTTAAAAGATACATTGACGGAGGATATGAAGTGTGGATTGCTGGTTGTCTTGAGTAAAAGATTGATGATCGCCTCGGTGACGGCTGCCGAATCCAGTTGACCGAATGCTTTGCGAATCGTCCAGACGGCGTCCAGTTCTTTGGGAGACATCAACAATTCTTCCCGTCTGGTACCGGATTTGTTAATATCGATAGCCGGGAAAATACGTTTTTCCGACATCTTGCGATCCAGATAGACCTCCATATTGCCGGTGCCTTTAAATTCTTCAAAAATAACCTCATCCATCCGTGAGCCGGTCTCGATTAAAGAGGTAGCAATGATCGTCAAGCTGCCACCATGTTCGATATTGCGGGCAGCGCCAAAAAATCTTTTGGGTCCATAGAGTGCACCCGGATCCAGACCGCCCGACAACGTCCGGCCGGTGGGATTGATGGAAAGATTATAGGCCCTGGCCAGCCGGGTCATGCTATCAAGCAAAATAACAACATCTTCTTTCAGCTCAACCAACCGCATGGCGCGTTCCAGAACCAATTCCGTAACTTTGGTGTGGTTCTCCGGCGTCTTGTCAAAAGTTGAGTAAACAACCTCGCCTTTTATTGACCTCTGCATGTCCGTGACTTCTTCCGGACGTTCATCAATCAGCAAAACAATCAATTTGGCTTCCGGATTATTAATGCTGATCGCGTTGGCTATCTTTTGCAGCAAAATGGTTTTGCCGGCCTTCGGCGGCGAGACAATCATGCCGCGCTGTCCCTTGCCGATCGGTGCAACCAGATCAATGATGCGAGTTGACAGCTCGTTACGCACCGTTTCCAAAACGAAGCGTTCGTCAGGATAGATGGGCGTCAAGCGATCGAAGTGCGGGCGGCGCAACATCTTTTCCGGCGGCTGTCCATTAACCTCCTTGATGTAGAGCAAGGCCTGATAACGGTCATTCTCCCGTTGTAGCTTAACCGGACCGCTGATATAGTCACCGGGACGCAAACCGAATCGGCGGATATATTGCGGCGGCACATATATATCTTTATTGCCTTGCAGGTAATTTTCCTTGCGCAGAAAACCATAACCATCCGGCATAATTTCCAAAACACCGGCCTGTACATCCCCGGCTTCGACAATATTGCGGCCAGAAACCTGTTCGGGAGATGGTTCCGGAGAATCCTGCTCCGACATTTCGGTTTCCGGATGGGCAGGAAGGATTTCCTTGGACGATTGTTTCAGACGCTGAGTCTTGGCTTGATCGGCTGCATTTGCATCCGTCGGGCCGATTACCCTGATCCGCCGCTGACCGGAGCGGGCTGTCGTCAGTGTGCGACGACGCGAATCCGTGAGAGCCTCTTTGCCGGCCGTAGCTTCGCCGGACTCGGACGAGGTGTCGACCGGGGCAGAAGACTGCACATTTGCAGCTTCTGTTTGATCAGCCGGTTGTTTATCCTCCGATGCATCAGATACGGCTGCGATGGCAGGTAAATCGGCTGACATTTCCTCCTCTTCTACCGGCTGTTGTGTATCTTCAACACTAACCGGAGGCGGGGTTTCTGATTTGGTCTGGCTTTTCCTGGCACGGGTGGTTTTGCTCCGCGGTGCTTTGGCCACGTCAGACGAGGCGGCTTGGTCGGCATCGGTCGGTTCCGAACCGGCCTTGGTGGTTGATGTTGCCTCTTTGGCAGCGGTTTTTTTGATCGTTTTCCGTGGGGATATCTTTTTTACAACCGGTTTATCGGTCTTGTCATCTGAGGAAACCACGGCATCGGCTTTGATTGTGTCTTCGCCGGTCTCCGGTTCTTTCTTCTTTGCTTCTGCTTTTTTCGCCGAAGGAGGCCGACCCACGCGCCGCTTGGTCACTTGAGGCTCCGTGTCTTCCTCTTTGGTTGTCGCGGCCTTGGGTTTCCGGCCGCGCGTTGTCTTCTTAACTCCGGCCGAAGATTGGATGATCTCCATTTCCTTGGCCGCGATTTTCTCGTTTTCAGCATCAATGATTTTGACCAGCTGTGTACGAGTCATGCGGGAAGCATCCTCAAAGGAAAGCAAACCGGCGAGCTGAGCCACAATGGCCAGATCTTCTTTGCTTTTCCCTTCCGTGTTGAAAGAAGGCATTCAATCACCTCAAAAAGCTACTGTCTGAGCAGACAGAAAAATGGAACCAACAGGATAATTCTTGAGTTTCGCGCAAACAAGAATGACAAAAAAAGACAATTGATGATGCTCTATACCTTGTTAACAGGAAATGAGAATCCAGTCAAGAATCACGTTGATTATATATCGATGCATTTTAAGCGTCAAGAGCATTTCGACGAAGAATGTCAACCATCACTCATAGCGGCAAACTGAGCCATCATGCCCAATGCTTTGCCGGTACCGATCGCCACACAAGATACGACGTCATCCGCCACAACAACATCGATACCGATCTTGGCCGCCAGCATCCGGTCCAGTCCGTACAGCAAGGAGCCACCGCCGGTCAAGACAATGCCGCGCTGGCTGAAGTCGGCCATCAGCTCGGGGGGTGTGCGCTCCAGAACCGAATGGATGGCTTCAAAAATCTGGGCAACCGGTTCTTCAAGGGCCTCCAGCATCTCGGTCGAAGTAATCGAAACAGTCGCCGGCATACCGGTAATCAGGTTGCGTCCGCGAACCTCCATGGTCAGCTCCTCGTCGCGAGGGTAAGCGCAGCCGATGTTGATTTTCAGTTCCTCGGCTGTCCGGTCACCGATCAAGATATTGTGTTTGCGACGCACGTGCTTGACGATGGCCTCGTCAAATCTGTCACCGGCAACTTTAAGGGAGAAGTCAACAACCGGCTCACAAAGTGAAATAACCGCAATGTCGGTTGTACCGCCGCCGATGTCGACAATCATGCTCCCGCAGGCTTTGGTGATGTCGATCCCGGCGCCGATGGCGGCCGCGATCGGCTCGCGGATCAGGAAAACATCCCGGGCGCCGGCATGCTTGCAAGCATCCTCAACCGCCTTTTGCTCGACCTGTGTAATGACGCTGGGAACACAGACAACGATGGTCGGTTTGAAATATTTGGCTCTCAGCCCTTTGCAGACACGACCGATAAAAGCCTTGAGCATGACCTCCGTGACCTTAAAGTCCGAAATTACACCATCACGAAGCGGGCGAATGGCATCCACGATACCCGGTGTACGCCCCAACATCAGGCTGGCACTCTCACCAACCGCCAGTACACGGCCGGTTTTTGAGTTGATGGCAACCACCGAAGGTTCCTGCAGAACCACGCCTTTTCCCTTAACATAAATCAAGACCGAGGCGGTGCCCAGGTCGATCCCGATATCCATGCCCAATCCCATTGTCTTACCTCTTTACCTTTTTCTGAACACAATAAACTGATCAACATTGTTTTGTGTACCATGTCATACAATGATACAATAGGTTGCGTAGAATTACAATTCTGGAATTAGCAATAAATCCAATGATTTTCGATCCCAAAACAGATCGAAAGGAACGCCCATGGCACTGAAATTACTGGCTTGTCTGTTTATGCTTATTGATCATGCGGGCTACTATTTCTATGATCTGATCCCCACCCCGCTTTACATCAGCATGCGCAGCATCGGCCGGCTGGCTTTCCCGATGTTCGCCTGGATGGTTGCCCGAGGTATACATAAAACCCGCAACCCGTTTTTTTATTTTTTGCGGCTGGCCGGTTTCTCCGTGGTAGCCGAGGCCCTGTTCCGCGGACTGGATCTATGCCCCACCCTTCCGGTTTATCCGACCAATGTTCTGATCACTTTCAGCTTGTCCGTTGTTCTGGTATCCGGTTATCAATTGGCCACCCGCTCCGGTTTGGACGTGATCGCCAGTCTGCGCCCGATTGCGCCGACCAACAACACCCTGCCGACACCGCCACGTTTCGATGTGCGTATTAATCTGGGCGGCATTCGTCTGGACAGCCGGCTCGGCCTGATGATCGGACTGCTGATGATTTTTCTGGCCATCACGATCACAGCCTGGCTCAAATCAGCACCCTGTTTCGTGCCGGATTACGATTTTTACGGGTTGGCCGCCGTCCTGCTCTTTTTCATAATCCAGGAACGGTGCGAAGAAAAAAACCGGTTCAAACGAAGTCTGCAGTTTTTTTTGCTCTTAAACCTCCTCTTTGTTTGTACCAGGATACTGGCCGACGGCCTGGCTGACGCCGTTGGATGGATGATTCAAATTTTGTCGGTCGCCGCCATACCCGTCATTTTTTCCCCTCTGCGCGACAGACGGCCGGGTCGGGCGGCCAAATATTTTTTTTATTTATTTTATCCACTGCATGTTCTGGCGCTGGCCTTGCTGCGGCTGAGGCGAAATGTAAACTGAAGTGACGCAAAAAGAGATGTCCCACAAAACCATCTCTAATACAATGTAAGTGA
>JAAYPL010000172.1 GCA_012519875.1 Clostridiaceae bacterium
CGGCATCATGCAGAGCCTGACGGAGCTTTTGCTCGATTTTTTCTTTCATGCTGTGCGCGGCGGCTTCGGTAAATGTCATCACCAGAACCTGCTGTATATCAAGCTCGCCGGACAAAATCCGCTGAACGATCCGATCGGTCAGCACGGCTGTTTTTCCGGAACCTGCCCCGGCCGAAACCAAAAAGTTGCCGACGGGTGCGTGAACGACCGCCGCTTGTTCCTTGGTTAATTTCATGAATTGATCCCCCTGCTTTCCGATTCCAATGCTCGCAGGTAATGGAGCAGGGTCTGCTTTTTTCCGCTACGCAACGGCGCCAGGCGATAAAATCCGGCCGGGTTTTCATCGAAGCCGCAAAGAGCTTTCAGGCCGCAGTACTTACAGGCCGGCGGACTATTCGGCAACTTAGCCGGCAGGATATCAAAGCACCCGCCAAAGAGACGTTCGGCAAGTTCCCGGGCACGTCGGATCGCATGTCTTCTGATCAGGCCGATCTCCTCAGGATTTAGCCCGAATCCGCGAAGCACAAAGCTTTTCTCCAGCTCCCGAAAAATGGCTTCGGCTGTCAGTCCGGCACCGGCCGGAAGGGAAAGAATGGGACGGGCAAAACGAAAATAGGCAGCATCCTCGGCTTGGTACGCGGGATTGTTGCGCCCGTAAGCCTCCAAATAAATCGGCAACTGCAACGCCAAGCCATGGTATATCCCGTCGTAATCGATGCGGCGATCCCCGCTTTTGAAATCAACCACACGAAAACGCCTGCTGCCTTCTTGTTCAATGATGTCGATTCGATCCACCTTGCCACGAAGGGCCAGCGGCATGCCATCCGACAAATCAATGGCGAACTGATCCTTTTGCTTCGGCCCGAATCGCCATTCAAGCCGGGCAGGTTTAAAACCATCCTGATTGTAATGGCGTAACATGGCGGTCAAGGATGAAGCCGCCAATCGACGAACCCGCCTGCCGGAGTAAGCGTGGACACCGTCCTCGAAGAACACCTGCAAACCGTCCCGATCGGCCACCGTCCGCATCCAGGCCGTAATCCGTTTTTCAAGATCCTGCTCCAGCCAGCCGTCCAGGGCCGCCGTCCATTGAGCCCGGTCTGCAGGATCAAGAGGCCCCATGGCCACGCTGAGATCGGCCAAAGCCAGTTCGATGATTCCATGCAGCAAGATGCCGGTTTCGGCGGCTTCGGGAGCCCAAACCGGTCGTTCCTGAAGTGCCAGAAGATAATCCGCCAGGTGAGCAAAAGGGCAGCCGGCATATTTTTCCAGTTGTGAAACACTCATGGCCGGCCACTCGCCATACAGCGCGCGCACCATCGATCGATCGATCCGAACCCTTCGGTTGTTTGCCGGATCGACAGCAGAGCGTAACCAATCCGTGGCAGCGGCGATGGGCAGTCCGGCTCGGAGCAGGACAAGTCCGACCGCCAGCCAGCCGGAATTCAACCGGCCGGAGCAAGAGCTCTGATTGACCAGATAAGTAAAGGCCGGCCCGGTGGCATTGAGACGCGGGTCATCCCAGCCCGGGCGCGGATCGATCCGGACCAGGCACTCCGGAGCAGCGTCTTTGAGCCATTTGAACCATGGGGAAACCGGATCAGAAACAACACTCAGATACAATCGTGAATCCGGCAATGTCAGCAACGTGTAAATCGTAAAAGCATTGACAAAGGCTTGGCCTCGGGCGCTGCTCGGCATTTGCAGCCGTAAAAGCCCGGCCATGGCCTGACGGTCCTGATCTTTGAGCAGGCCTTCCGGAGGCAGGCGGGGCGGAAGCTGGTCGGCCGAGGCGCCTACCACAAACAGAATGCGTGATTGACGCAAAACAGCCCGTTGCAAATCCCCTACCGAAACCTGATCAATGGCGGTCGGAATAACATTGATCAGGGCTGTGTCCAGACCGGCAGCCAGCAGATCGCGAAACGTGGCGAGACTCATTGTTGTTGCGCCGGCCAGTCGGGTCATCTGTTGCAAAACACGCACCAATTCATTCCATGCCTGAATCTGAACAACCGCCAGGTCTGTTTCATCGGCGGCCAGCAAATCTGTGGCGCGTTGTTCCAAGCGTGACGGGATCCCATATGTCAATAAACATTGGTAAAGCAACCGGCACTTCCCTTCACAATCGGGGGTTTTGTCCATCGTTTCAAGGAAATCCCTGAGTGGTACGAGCGCCGATTCAATCCAAGGCAAAACCTCCTGGTTGTCGTATCGTCCGATATCAAACAGGCGATCCTTGCGATTGACACCTCGTGCCAGCAGCTCATTTTCCAGACTGTCAATTTGCGTCAGCGTCAGCGGGGTCATGCCCGAACGAAGGCAGGTCATGACCGACGCAAGCGGCCAGTTGAAAAGCCCCGCATCCAACAAAGACAAGACGAAACGGATTAGCGGACTCCCGCTGACCGGCCGTTCCGTGTCAAGAAACAGTGGGATCTCGTACTCGCGAAACACAGCGCGCAGGCGCGGCCCATAGGATTTCAGATCACATACCGCCAATGTGATGTCCCGATAACGAAAGCCGTCTTCCTGCACCAATCGGCGTATTTCACCGGCTATCCAACTCAATTCATCATCCATATCTCCGGCCTGAACCAGTTTCAGCCAGTTTCTTTCTTTCGGCAAATTTAAACGGCCTCCGGTCAGGATGGCCGATGATATGGCCGTCGCCCATCCGGTTTCCGGCGCGATGATTTTTTCAACCTGACTGGTAGGATGTTCTTTGAGAAGACGCCAGATCACTTTGCGGCCGATCAGAAAACTGTCCGAACCCATTTCGATTGCCTGACCGTCAAAGGGAATCGCATCGGTAGCTACTGTCAGCGTCATTTGCCCGCCAATTTGATTCAATGCCGAAAGGATGATGCTTTCCTGCGGTGTAAAATCACGTGTTTCAGCAAAACCACTGATCCAGATTTCTGTGTTCTTAAGCCAGGAAATCCGCGACAATGGCCAAGGCCAATCGGCACGGGGCAAGCCGACAAGTGAAACCAGCAATTCCCCGAGCCGCGTCAAGTCATCCTCAGCATCACAAAGGCCGGTGTCAGCCAATTGCTGCTCATAGCCGGCAAGCAGGACCGCCAGGTCGGATAATTTGTTTTTCAACGCCTGGTCCGGCACACGACCGGCCACATCGGACAGATCGTCGGCCTTGAGGTTATAGCGCCTGACATCACCCAAAGCCGCGGCGACCTGATTAATGAAACCGGGACGATCCGCCAGATGCCCGAAAGAATGCAGTTGTTGTTTGTTTTGGGTTAAGATGGCATGAATCAGCATGCCCTGGCCGACACGATCAAGGGCAGCCCGCGGCTGGCGGCCGACCTCGCTTAAAAGGCGCCAAGCCAATCGGCGAAAACTTAATATTTCCGCCATCATCATAGCCGGCCGGCCGATTTGGATCAGCAGGTCACGTTCCATATCCATCTTGGTCTGCTCAGGAACCAGCAAAATGACCCGCTGCTCCGGCCGGTTGGCTATCAGATGCTTTATTTCCTTGAGAACATGGCTTCTAAGGGCAATCCGGCTTGTGCTGTAAAGAATGCGCATGAACAGCCCCCAAATCAGGTTGCAAATTTGTAGATCAGATGAACAACTCGTAAAATAGTGCTCCGGTCTCTCGTATTCTAGCAATGTTTATGGTATCCTGCAACTAGAGTAAATTATTTGTAAAGCATCATCGGCAGACATCATCAGGAGTGGGAGGGCAGTTAATCTTGAACATTAATCAGACCCACATAGCCAGCAAAACAAACCCCCAGGCAGCAGCACAGAAAGTAGAACGAAAGCTACCGATGGAGCGGGGAATAATCGGTCATTTGTCATACGGACTCGGCATGGCATATGCCCGACGTATTGTTCATTTGCGTGCCGAGGGACTGGAAAACATTCCCGATGATGCACCCTATGTCATTGCGGCCAATCATGAAACCTATGTCGACGGCATGTTGATTGCTTCTTACTTGCCCAAAAGCCACTTCAAAAAATTCAGCTGCATTGCCGCCAAAGATCTGGCCAGCCGGCACGGGATTTTAGGTCGGGTCATCCTGCGGGTCGGCAGGGCCATCCCCATTGACCGTCTTGGCAATCCGGTCCGCGGTCTGATCATCGCCAAGAAAAAAGTTGATGAAGGCAATATTATGCTGGTCCACCCCGAAGGCACCCGCTCCGTCGATGGCCGGCTCGGAGAAATGAAAGAGGGCGCATCCTATCTTTCTTTTAAGAGCAGGGTTCCGTTACTCCCGGTTTTTATTGACGGTGCTTATGAAGTTTTCAACCGCTACATGAAAGTGCCGAGAGGCCGTGATCCGGTCACCGGCAAAAAGCGAGAGGTTATTCTGACCTTTGGCAAGCCCTTTGACCCGGCTGATTTCGGTAATGCCCGGGAAATGACCGTCGCGCTGAACAACTGGATGCAAACACGTTTCCAGGAAAAAAAGATCCCGCGAATCTATCGGCATAGCGACTAATAAAAGGCAAAGTTCAAGCCCCCGGGGATAATTTCAAAATTAATGACTTCTTTTTCAAAGGGTTCACCGTCGATATTGCCCAATAACCGACCGGACCTGGCTTCAATGGTACCCTTGGTGACCTGCCAGGTGTGAATGGCCGGGTCGCCCAGGTGAAGGCCTTTTTTGTACTTGGGTATCAGGGGCAGAATCCGGTAAAGCGGCAAAGAATCAACCAGGCAAAAATCCAGCCGCCCGTCATCGATCTCGGCATGGGGCGCCGGATTGAAGCCGTTGCCATAGTAACGGCCATTACAGAGCGCGGCCAAAACAAAATCGGCATTACCTTCAATTATAACGGATTGACCGGATACGGTGACAGCCTCCATTCGGTAATACATGGGATATTGGCGACTGCCGAAGATTGCCAGGACAATGGCCAAATGATAAGCCAAGGGACCAATCCAGCGGCATTTTGCCGTGATGGCTATCGACAGATTCAAAACTTTGGTGTCAAAGCCCAATGATGTTATATTCAGGCAAATCCGATCATCGACCTTGATCACATCAATGGGTCGGACACACAGATCCCCCAGCCGGTCAACGAGTTTGCCGGGTTCTATTGTGCTCAGGGCGGTCTTGGCAAAATCATTGGACGTTCCAATCGGAAAGACCGACATGGCGGCATCAGTACCGACAATGCCGTTAGCCACTTCGTTGGCCGTGCCATCACCACCGCAGGCTACGGCCAGAAGACGACCGCCGTAGCGGCCGGCCAACTCGGCAGCCAGGCTTCTGGCATGTCCATTGCTGTCGGTCAGAATAATTTCGGCAGTGCGGCCGGATGATCGATTGAGGGAAAAATACTCCTCGATTCTGTCCATAAGGCCGGTATCATAAAAACGGCCGGCTTTGGGATTGACAATAAAAGCATGATGCAACGGTTCTCTGGTTGGCATCCCCATTACCTCGCCAACTTGCTTAATGTCTATTTTCCAACGGCCAATTCTCGCACGACAAAATCAACCGCTTGATCTATTGTTTTAATTTGATCGGCCTCTTCGTCCGAAATGCGCAAATCAAATTTTTCTTCCAACTCAATGACGATTTCAAAAATCATCAACGAATCCAAACCGAGATCCGCAATCAGTTCGGTCTGGCCGTTTAATTCGGCAGGGTCATATTCCGTTACTTCGGCTATGGTTCTGATCACATCGTCATATATTTGATCTCGGCTAAGATTGCTCATTTTTCTGCTCCTTCCGGTTGCCGGGACGGCTCGGGACGGGTATATCTTGTGTGCTGCTCGCGAATAAAGCCGGAAATCTCGGTCAATGTTTCCAAAAGAAGCTGGCGTGCTTGCTCATCCAGCGGCGCTACCAGCCGTTCGACCAGCAAGCGATGGAATTTGCCGTGCATACGATAAGCCAGCTTGCCTTTTTTGGTCAATTGAATACGAACCACCCGCCGGTCGTTCTGGTCGCGGTATCGCTCAACATATCCTTTGCGAACCAGCCTGTCAATCGCGACCGTCAGCGTACCGGTTGTAATGCCCAGCGTCGCGGCGGTTTCGCTCATGGTTCGGTTGCCATAAAGACCGATGCCTTCCAAAGTATGCATTTCGGCAACCGATATATCCTTAAAGGTGGCTTTTCTCAATGCTTTTTCTTCGGTTACAAGAATTTTGTCATATATATCCAGAAGCAGTGCGTTGACCTGTTTTTCATAACTCATCATATTTTCTTTCTTCGCCAGCCGGCTTCCTCTCTCCTTGACTTTCGAAAGATCATTTTCAGTCTACCGCTTTTCGGGTTTTTCCGCAAGTCTGACAAAGTGACGTAAAGGGCTGAAATGACTGTATTTGATTGCCATTGTCACGGCAATTCCGGTGTTCAAATAGTCCAGATCGATGATCCGGCCGTGTCGGCAGATGTAGTCAAGCAATCCTGCCGAGGCATATGGAATGATCAGATCAGCCTGAATTTGGTTTTTTCGGGCAAGTTCGCTGATCGCATCCAGCAAAGTATCAATGCCTTCACCGGTTACAGCCGATACTAAAAAGGCCTGACGACTCTGACCGGCGGGTATCAGGCCGGCCAAATCAGCCGGGAGGCCGCTGGGAGCAAAATCATCCCGATCCGGATCAGCGGGAGTTGGAGTCGTTGCCAGAACATCAATTTTGTTGAACACAATCAAGCGCGGCTTCCCGGCAGCTTGCAGCCGGAGGAGCAACGCTTCAACAACCGCCATTTGGGCCGCCACATCCGGATCGGACACATCAACAATCTGCAGGATGGCATCGGCCGAGGTCACCTCCTCGAGCGTGGAATGAAAGGCATCCACGAGGTGGTGCGGCAATTTGCGAATAAAGCCAACGGTATCGATCAGCAAAACCTCGATCTGGTCGGGCAGCATCAGGCGGCGAACAGCGGGATCCAAGGTCGCAAAGACCTGATCCATGACAAAAAGATCCGATGAACATAATTTGTTAATTAAGGTCGATTTGCCCGCGTTGGTATAACCGACGACGGCAATCGTCATAATATCATTGACCTGTCGTTGTTTTCTTGTGCGCTGGCGATGCTCGCCAAGATCCGACAATGCCCTTTTCAGATATGTGATGCGACGGTTAATGTGGCGCCGGTCGCTTTCCAGTTTGGTTTCTCCCGGGCCGCGTGTGCCGATGCCACCGCCAAGCCGGGACAACGACTGTCCCATGCCGATCAAACGGCTCAGCCGGTACTGTTGCTGCGCCAATTCCACCTGCAGTTTACCTTCCCGGCTTTGGGCACGGCTGGCAAAAATATCTAAGATGAGCAACGTCCTGTCAACGACTTTGCAGCCAATGAGTTTTTCAAGATTGCGAATCTGCGATCCGGTTAATTCCTCATCAAACACGACCAGATCAGCGTCCAGCGTCTCACAGGCGGCGCGCAGCTCCTCGGCTTTGCCGCGGCCTATCAAATAAGCCGGATCCGCAACCTGACGCCGCTGCATCAAGCTGCCGACCACTTCCGCGCCGGCAGCGCGCGCCAATTCTGCCAACTCCGTCAATGAACGTTCGGCTTGATCAAGCACCGCCGGATCGGAACCGATGGCAAGTCCGGCAAGAACCGCACGCTCCACCCGTTCCCGATCCGATTGAGCAATAGTTTCAACCATAATGATTCCCTTTCCGGTTATTGAAGACTTAAAAAAGATCCGATATACTGAAATGTATCATAATGATACGGAGGTTGCTTAAATGAATCCTGACGACCCGTTGGATCAGCCCGTTCCCCTGGTGCATCCGGATACGCTCCGAAAACTAACCGGAAACATGATACGCCGTCTTCGTGAATTACGAGGAATCTCCCAAGGGGATCTTGCCCAGATGTCAGCAACCAATTTATCGTACATCAGTTCAATCGAAAACGGCAAGAATAATATCAGCATAAGAAAATTTTTTGAATTAAGCAACGCCCTTGGCTTGTCGCCCAACAAACTCATGAATATTTTGGTTCTGGTCAACCGCTCCGTACTCCTTGACCGGGATGGTGGCGAATCAGCGGATGAGGATATGGGGTTGCCATCGACGTAATTGCTCGGCCATCGACAACAACTGAGCCGGTGTATAGCCGGGGCTGTCCAATCTGAATCGATCTTCCGGACGGAAAATATGCGGACGGACATATCGTTGCAGGAAAAAATTCGGCGCCGGAGGAATGGATGAGGCCATTGCTTCGAGATCTTCCAAACTGAGCTGGGGGATCACGGTTGTTCTGACTTCCCAATCGAGGTCGGAGGCAGCCAGCAAACGGAAAGATTGCTGTACGGAGGTCACATCCGCCGCCCGGCACCGGCAGATAGAAGGGTAATTTGCCCACGGCGCCTTGAGATCAATGGCAACGTAATCAACCAGTTGTTCTTCGATCAGTCGACCCAGAATCCCGGGCTTTGTGCCGTTCGTGTCCAGCTTGATGGAAAAACCCATGTTCCTGACTCTGACAATCAAATCGACCAAGCCTTCTTGTAGCGTCGGTTCACCGCCGCTGAATACAACACCGTCAAGCAGATGGCGTCGGCGACTGAGGAAAGCCAAGACATCCTCGATTTCAATCCGCGGCGGATGCTGACCCAAAAGCTGGCGATTATGGCAGTAAAAACAATCAAAATTACAGCCGGGCGCAAAAAGCACTGCGGACAAGCGGCCGGGAAAATCAACGGTGGATGATTTTACCAGTCCCGACAGGATCATACAAGGGCGGCTTGATTGATGACATATTTGACGCGCTGTCTGTATTCTTCCCTCTTGCCCTTGTGATAATTTTGAACAGGCCGCAAGTAGCCGACAACCCGGCTCCAGACCTCGGTCTCCCCACCACATTCAAGGCAGGAGAAATGTTCGCCGCCGATATAGCCATGCTCCGGACAGATTGAGAAGGTCGGTGTCAGGCTGATGTACGGCAATTTATAATGGGTAAAGACCTTTTTAATTAATTTCTTGGCGATCGTAATGTCGCTGATCCGCTCGCCAAGATAAAGATGCAGCACAGTACCGCCGGTATAAAGGCTTTGCAGCTCATCTTGCAGGTCCAGGGTCTCAAAAATATCCTCGGTGTAACCGACCGGCAATTGGCTGGAATTGGTGTAATACGGAACATGCTCACCTGCTGTCAGGATATCCGGATAGCGCTCCATATCCATTTTTGCCAGACGGTAGCTGGTGCCCTCAGCCGGTGTCGCCTCGAGGTTGTAAAAATGACCGGTTTCTTCTTGTATTTCCTGTAGCTGCTCGCGCATGTAGATCAGCGTGCGACGGGCAAAATCCTGGCCGGCCGGCGTGACCAGGTCAACATCAGAACCAAGAAAGTTCCGACAAGCTTCATTCATCCCGACCAAACCGATCGTATTGAAGTGGTTGTACCAATATTCACCGGTTCGTTCCTTGATGTTGCGCAAATAATGCGCCGAATAGGGATAAAGCCCCCGGCCTGTCTGCTCTTCAATGGTTTTGCGCTTGATCTCCAAGCTCTCCTTGGCCAGCTGAATGGTTCGCCAGAGGCGTGATCTGAATTCCGACTCGGTTTTGGACAGATAAGCGAGGCGAGGCAGATTGACGGTTACGACCCCGATCGAACCGGTCATCGGATTGGATCCAAACAAGCCGCCTCCGCGCTTTCTCAATTCGCTGGTATCCAGACGCAGCCGGCAGCACATCGAAACCGCATCCTCCGGCGACAAGTCGGAGTTGATGTAGTTAGAAAAATATGGAATACCATATTTACAGGTGATTTCCATAAACTTATCCACAACCGGACTGTCCCAGGCAAAATCCCGGGTGACATTGATGGTCGGAATCGGAAAGGTGAATACACGCCCTTTTGCATCGCCTTCGAGCATCACTTCACAAAACGCCAGATTGAAAAGATCCATTTCGGCCTGGAAATCCCCGTAGGTATCTCCGGTGTACTGACCGCCGATAACAACCGGCTCATTCCGCAGGGTGGAAGGCACAACAATGTCAAAGGTCAGGTTGGAAAACGGGCATTGAAAGCCTACGCGCGTCGGTACATTGATGTTGAAGATGAATTCCTGCAAGGCCTGTTTTACAGCGGCAAAGGACATGTTGTCGTAGCGGATAAACGGCGCGCAATAGGTATCAAAGGAAGACCACGCCTGAGCGCCGGCGGTTTCCCCTTGAGTAGTGAATGTCGAGTTGACAACTTGGCCTAAAAAAGATCTCAAATGGCGGGCGGGGCTGGACTCGACCTTGCCGGGCACTCCGCCGAATCCGTCGGACAGCAGTTGGCGCAGATCCCAACCGGCACAATAAGGTCCGAAAAAACCGAGGTCATGAATGTGCATGTCGCCGTTGAGATGAGCTTCCCTGACTTCAACCGGATAGACTTCATGCAGCCAATATTGTTTGGTAAAGGCCTCACGGACATAATTATTCATTCCGTTGATCGAACGCTGCGTATTGGCGTTTTCTTGGATTTGCCAATCTCTATCCCCGAGATAATCGGAGAACATATTGATGGTCGCGCCGATCAAGGCGTTAGCCTCACGGGCGGAACGACGTTTCTCACGATAAAGGATAAATGCCTTGGCGGTTTTGGCATGCCCGTTTTCAATCAGGATTTTTTCGACGATATCTTGGATGGCTTCGACCTCGGCCAGTCCGTCCGGGAAACGGGTCTGCGCCATTTCGATAATCTGGCCGGTCAAAGATTCCGCCAACTCCCAGTTGTCGCCTCCGACGGCAGTAGCGGCTTTGAAAATCGCCCAGGTTATTTTTTCCTGTTTGAAGCTGACGATCCTGCCATCACGTTTACGAATCCGGTTAATCATTTTACGCCCTCCCATCGCCGAACCGCTGGTCGACAACTGTTGTTAATACCCAATATGTTGTATATATTGATTGGATCAGGTACAACATATTGTAAGCAATAGGCATGGCGTAGTCAATGGGAAAAGATGTTACAGTTTGATTTCAGCTTTGATTCCGTTTAAGGTTCAGGTGATGTCTCCGCGGCGAGCCGGTCTTTGGCAGCCGCACGTTCGCGACGATAATAGATCCAATAAAGCGTCACATCCAGGCTGACCATAATCAAGTTGAAAATATAAATAATGATGACAAAATCAAACGAGAAAAGGATCTTATGAAGAATACCTGAGATGTAGCCAATGAGTATAGCGGTCATAAACAGAATGCTTTTCCCGGTCGTGCTTTTTGCTTTCCAGGATTTAAATACAGAAATTGGCCACGAGATGCCGAAACAGACCAGCATCCCGATTTCAAATATACTCATGGGAACCTCCGACAAAGCATAAATTTTATCTATTGATAATACTTCGAGCGGCCGTCCTTGTCCAGCCCGCCTCTTTCAATCCGGCATAAGGCGGATTATAATGGGAGCAAGGAGGGATCAACAATGGAGACGCGTTCGAGAGTCATTCAATCCCAACGGCAACCGCTGGTCAACATGACCATTACACCCGGCCATTTTGCAACGCGCAATTCCCACATCAACTACTATGTTGATCTGACAGCCGTCAAGAGCAATCACATCATGGCCAAACTGGCGGCGGAGGAGCTGGCGGCAACCGCAACCGGAACCATACCGGTTGACACCATCATTTGTCTGGACGGAACCGAAGTTGTCGCGGCTTTTCTGGCGGAAACCATCGGCGAAAAAGAATTGCGCGGCATCAATCGTCATGGCGCCATCGCTGTTCTGACACCGGAAATCAACACAAGCGGCCAGCTGATGTTCCGAGACAACTATCAAAAAATGATCAATCACAAAAACATCCTTCTGCTGGTCGCTCAGGCAACAACCGGTATCACAATCACACAGGCCATTGAATGCATCGACTACTACAGGGGGCAAACCATCGGCATCAATGCTTTGTTCAGTGCCATTGATGAGATAAGGGGAATGTCGATCAACAGTATCTTCCCCAGGGATTATGTTGCGGACTATTCAACATA
>JAAYPL010000023.1 GCA_012519875.1 Clostridiaceae bacterium
ATCGCCAAGTCATTGAAAAAGGATTGACGGCCACCGACGATTTGGCGGTCCTGGAAGAGGCCGGCATTCCCGTTTATCTGGTTGAAGGTGATTTTCAGAATTTAAAACTGACCACACCCGAAGATCGTCTGCTGGCCGAAAAGCTGGCGGCAGCAATCGACGGTGATGTTGAACCGGCGGATTAATCGCGAACCCTTCGGCGTGCATTAACCAGGCAAAAAACCTGCAACCCTTCGCCGCGGCCGAAGGCGGTCAGCCCTTCGCCGCTGGTGGCGGTGATGCCGACATCTGAATCGGTCAGGCCGGTCATGGCCGCCAGCTTTTTTTTCATTGACGGTATATGGGGAGTTATTTTCGGTTTTTTCCCTTCGATTGAAATCGAAAGACCGCGCAGCTGCCAAGAGCCGAGCTCGGCCATTGCAGCCTGCAAATATTGGAAGCTGTCGGTAATACCTTCCTCCAAGCAAAGCCGGTCGGCTGTCTCGCCAAGGATATTGACGCCGGTCAGCCCGGAAATGGCGTTGGTCAAGGCATGCAAAACCACATCGGCATCACTGTTGCCGGCAAGGGGGCATTCATCCGGGAAAACAATGCCTGCCAAGATCAGCTGTCTTTCCGGATCAGCCAGCTTTTCGGCCGCGGTCATAAAACGATGGCTATCCTGACCGATCGCGCTGCGATACTCGTAATGCATGTCAACAAAGCCTCCTTATGCCTTGAGTTGCTCTTTGCCGGATCCAAGAGGGTTTTGAGCACGAATGACCCAATAGCCTGCCTTGTGCTGAACCACCTCGGCAGAGGCAAAGATACCCTGCAGCTCCTTTAAAGCCGACGGCGCGCCCTGTTTTTTCCGGATCACGACATAAAGCCGGCCACCGGGGGCCAGCCCGGCAGCCGCCTCACAGAAAAAGCGGTATACGACAGCTTTCCCCTGCCGAATCGGCGGATTGGTCAAAATCAGGTCAAAAGGGCCCTGAACGGCTGCCATGCCGTCCGACTTCAGGATTTCAATATAATCCGTCCGGTTGAGGGACGCATTCTGCCGAGCCAGATCCAAGGCACGTTGGTTGACATCGCAAAGCACAACTTCCAACCGGGGAAAAAGACGCTTCATGATAATGCCGATCGCCCCGTAACCACAGCCAAGGTCAAGCAGCCTGCCGGTCGGTGATTTTTCCACCTCAGCAACCGCCTTGATCAGCAACCGGCTGCCGAAATCCAACCGTTGCCGAGAAAAAACACCCCGATCGGTTTTAAAGGTAAAGGTACGCCCACACAAGGAAACGGTTATCTCGTTGACCTGGTGCGCCACTTGAGGCTGATCGTCAAAGTAATGTGCCATCATCAATTCCCTCTCGGGGAAAAAATACCAGATTTATCCAGACCAATCAAGAGCGGGACGCCAACAAGAAAAACCACAATGGCTTCGGATAATGCCACCGTCAATATTGTCGAAGCCACAACCACCGGATCAGGTTCCATTTCAGGTAAAATAAAAGGCAGGTAAAGCCCGACCACCAAACCATTGATGACAACTGGCGGCGACAGGGCCACCAGCGTTTTCCAGCTTATTCGTTCTTGACCCGATTTAAAGAATCGGCGGCCGATCCGCCAGGTCAGCCAAGCCGCAACCAAAGTAGCCAAGCTGCCAAAAATAATGTCAATCGGGCCGAGGGTCGCCGGACTAAATGCGTTGGACAGCAGGCAACCCAAGAAAAGGCCGGGAATCGCCGCCGGCGTCAGCAGGGGCAAGACAGTCAGCGCTTCGGCCAGCCGAAACTGCAGCGGGCCAAAGGTCACCTGAGCCAAAGGCAATGTCAACAAAATATAGGCCGCCGCGATAATGGCTCCTTGCGTGATCAAAACTGTTCTTGTGTTCATGTTAGCCATCAGAGCTCGAGTTGGCCCTCGCGGAATTTGGTCAAAAAATTCATGCAGAAATCGTCAACGCCCAGCAGGGCTTCCGTAGCATACACAAAGGTCATCAGTTTTTTATCCAAGGGATCAAGGATGGCGCCATCCATGCCTGATGTCATGGCGGCCACCAAAAAGGCTTGGTTAACCACCTTTCGTGCCGGAATGCCAAAAGAAATGTTGCTCAGGCCGCAGGCAATGTGAACATCCGGGTATTCATTTTTAACCGTCCGTATGGTATCCAGCGCCACGACACCATAATGGGAGCCGGTGCCGATCGGCCGGATCATGGGATCGATATAGATATCATCAAGCGGGATCCCTTCACGGGTCAGCAAACCGATCAGACTCCGCGCCACTTCAACCCGCTCGCTCGCGGTCTCGGGCATGCCGCGATCATCCATACACAGAGCGATAACACCGGTCTTGTATTCAACCACCAGCGGCAGAATACCGTTGATGCGTTCTTTTTCACCGGTGATGGAATTGACAATCGGCTTGCCGTTGCGATTTGCCTTC
>JAAYPL010000173.1 GCA_012519875.1 Clostridiaceae bacterium
CTCTCCGCCTTAAGCATGCACCGAACCAATAAACACAATCGATCCGCCACCATTCTCCATCATTGCTCGCAACACAAATTTAGTACAGAAAAATGCTGCCTTGACGTTTATATCAAAGACATCGTCAAATTCAGATTCTTCAGTATTTGGAAGTGCTGATGCCGGCAGAACTCCTGCATAATTGACAAGGCCGTCAACCTTACCATATTTAGCGATAGCCTGATTGACTAGATTTTCGCAAACTTCGGGTTTTCTGAGATCACCTTTAACAAAGATTGCTTCGCCCTTATGTTTATTCCGGATAAAATCGCATACCTCAAAACCATCCTCTTCACAGCGCCCGCTAATGACAACTTTTGCTCCGTTAGCACCTGCGCTTTCCGCGACCCCACGTCCGACGCCCTTTGTACCTCCAGTTACAATAATCACTTTCCCTTGAAGAGACATTGATCGTTCGACTTCCTTTCACCCATACTTATGATTGTCAATAAACGATTAAGTCGAAAAATGAATTTTCGTTAATAAATTATTGTTCATCCCAAGCAGAACGAACAAAAGACAAGGCCTTTTCCATGCCGACAAGTCCAGTATTACTTGCCTCCTCAACACATAGCCAACCCTCAAAGCTGTTTTTCCTGAGATATTTAATGATCTCTCTGTTGGGCACTGCTCCAGTACCAATAACCACTGGTTTAAAGATGCCATAAGCCTCTGTATCTGAAATATGTACGGTCTTTACTTTGTGGAATACTTTTTTCAATATCGGCAGAGGTTCTTCATTGTAAGCGACTACGTTGCCGGTATCAAAATTGATACCAATGCTTGTGTTCGCGATTCCCTCGAACACCTTCAAAAAAATCGTTGGCGGATAGCTAAAGTCAGCATATTTCCATGCACTTGTTCTGGCATGATTTTCATACAATAATGTAACGTTGTCATACGCTGATGCGACATCAGCAGCAGCACGAAGTCCTTCAATTGCCCGATCAATTCCGGTTTGAATATCAAGAGATGGATGAGCTTGGCCTGCAAGCACGCGAAGATATCGTATTCCCAATTCCGAACATAAGGCAATGTCATACCTTAGATACTCCAGTTCCCGGTATCTTTGTGTTTTGTTAGGATGCGTAAAGTCAGGATAGGTCGTTGCCATAATTATTGGCATACCTTCATTTGCAAGGCTCTTTTTTAAATTTTCAATATAAACCGGAGTATGATTTTTAATGAACATTGTGCTAATGTCAATTCCATTATATCCCATTTTTTTGGCATTGCGCGCCCATTCAGGAATGCTAATCTTGCCGCTGACAATATCTGGAAAGAGAGATACTGGCAGACAACTGATTTTCGCCTCTTTTTGATCGATTTTCACTTTTTTACCTTCACCTACTTCCTATTACACGTATCGATTTTTGTTTTATTAAACTGGAAAGAACATTTTTTTGTTTTTGTCCAATCTTCGTGTCTTTTCCGAAAATAAAAACAATAATTGGCAGAGTGTTATATTAAAGATAACGACGAATCGATTTTTATAGCCAAATTATACAACGATACAAACAACAATGCAAACTATTATATGAAATATTTTTATTTTTTTATTTTCGCTTCTCCTCGAACTTCGGATTCTCAAAATAAAACGCAAAAATCGATATTTTTATAGTCAAAACTAAATCAGCTACTATCAAGTAAAATGGTGGGAGCGACTAAATTTCAAACTTTACACTTGCGTTAGAATTTGTCGTTGTCCTTTCAGAGAGAGTGGTTTTAAAGATGATCTGTTTGTTTTTTGTTGTTGGTGCATCAATTTTAGAAACGAGAAGATTAACAGCCTCCATTCCCATTTTATCAATTGGCTGTTCCATTGTAGTGATTGAAGGCTGATAAAGCAAAGCAAGATTTATACCATCAAATCCAATAACAGCACAATCTTCTGGAACGTTTATGCCATTACTCGCAAGATATTTCACGCACCCAACAGCGAGTACATCGTTCGCAGCCACAATAGCCGTAGGTGGAGTTTCAAGGCACATAAATTCTCTTGCACACCGATATCCGGTCTGAAAACGATATTTCCCGGACATATTGTACTCTGGGTATATCTCAATCGATGCTCCGATTAGGGCGTTTTTATAGCCTTTATACTTCTCTTTGGAAATGCGGCTATCAGCGGGGCCGCCTACATAGGCAATATGGGTATGGCCTTGTTCAATCAAATACTTTGTTGCTCTGAATATTCCGTCATAAACATCCACAACGACTGAATTGAAGTAGGTATTATTGACATCCCAACTCATAAGTACAACAGGAATATTATTCTGGACATCTTTTAGTTCATCAATGATTCCATCTTCGTCCAAGAAACAAAATATGATTCCATCAGCACCCAGAGAAGTAATATCATTTAGATACTCACGAAGAATATCGACGCTTTCCTCGGTTGTATAAAGGATTGGTGTATACCCACGCTCAGCAGAAGCAACTCTTACCGCATTAAACACTTCAGAATAATAAAAGTTAGTAATCTCGGGAACAATAATAGCAATAAGATTCGTTCTTTTCGTTCGCATGCTTCTTGCTAATGAACTTGGCTTATAATTCAGATCTTGGATTGCTTTTGCAATCTTAGTTCGGTTTATTTCCCTGACATTTTCCGGCTGGTTAAGATATTTTGAAACGGTCGCGACACTAACACCAGCTAAATTAGCAACATCTTTAATTACAGCCATATCTTAATCCTCTAACAACAACGATCGTTTATTAAGCTTTTCCAGCCTGATTAACTGTGTAATCCTTCTAACTAACTAAATCAATATCGCAAAATCTCAAGCACAAACAGTGAAACATGGACGATTTAGCAATATGTTTCAAGTTTGTATCCCACTGTTATATATGTTAGCTTATTGGTTTTTACAATTCAGGGCAAATCCAAGTGCTATAATCTACTTGCGTCATTTGGTATTATATCGAGATTATTGCAAAAAGTAAATCGATATTTCATATTCGATCTTATCGTTCGATCTTATCGTACCGGCAGAATCGAAATCATAAAAGGACACAGCTGCACCGTCGACCAGGTAATCCCTTGGAACAAGCCGCCCAGCAGCGCTTTCCCCGAAGTATTGAAAGCGGCCAGGCCCAAGCTGATTGACCACCAGCGCGCAAGCAGCAGCCAGATGCCGGCAAGAAGCCCGATCCAACCAACCAGCAGCACACCGGCAATTGTCCACAAAAAAACCGGCAAGTAACCGATGATGGCCGCAGGTCCACGGCTCAGGCCGGGTGCCCCGACCAATCCCGCCGACCAGTTAACCAACACCAGAATCAGCATGGGCAGAAAGTGTTCCGGCTGATCCGGCCTGACACCACTTGCGAGAATGGCCCAACCGACCGCCAGTACGGCGGTTAGGATGGTGAAAATCAGCCCGGTGAGGTGCAACCCGGGCGGCAGGCGGCGACTGCTATCCGACAAAGAAGGAACAAAAGGCGACGCCAAACGGCTGTCAATTTGAACGATCCAACCCCAGATCCCCGGCACAATAAGGATGGCCGGAATTTGCCACAGTCGCCATTGCCCCGAAAAAAAGGCAATGACCAAACCGATGGTCGCGGCCAGAATCAAGGCAGGCAGAAGGAGCAACAGATTTCGCCGATTCCTGTTGTATGGAGCCGGCTCAACCGCAGCCGGCGGTATTTCGTCGGTTGCAGACACGGGAGATTTGTTGCGTTTTTTTGCCAATGCAAGGTTGATGGCTTGGGGCAAAGTCAGTAAAACAAGACCGGAAAGCAGCAGACCAAACCAGCCAAGAACGCTCCGGCTTACAGTCTGGGAAAATCTCGCTTCCGATGTATCAATCCGGGATACGGAAAGATCGGCAAACCAACTGACGGTGGCCGACAGGGAGCGCAGAGAATACTGCGACCACTTGGAAACAAGGCCCGGGTAGAGAAACAGCCAGGTCTTGCCATCGGCAGATGCGTACTGGCCAGGGGCAAGCAAGCTGTTTTTCATTGGTGGAAACAGATCGGCGTCTTCACCGCTCAACCACTCGAAAAACCGACGGCTGCCAAAATCGGATCCTGCATCATCATTGTTGAGAACCACCGTCGTCCAGACAGGCGGCCACTCGATCGGCTCCGAAGCGGTCAGCGCTTTCAGATCGGATGGCATCAACAAAAAGACGCCTTCAATTTCCGGCATTTGCCGGGCTGCTCGCCATGCCGCTTCGGCCCCCGTGGCAAAAGCCATCAGCCACAGATGAGCCGACGGCTTGGCGGCAGCGCGGATACGTGAAACCATTTCCGCCTCTGATTCCGCCGGAACATCGATGATTGTCGTCCGGTAGCCGGCAGAACGCAGACCGGCGGTCAACAGGTAGTAATGATGCGAGCTTTGCTCCGGCATAGTCAGCAGCAGGACCTGCCCGGCCGGTTGTGAATCAGAATCCCGACCGAGCGACAAATAAGCGCTCAGGGGATATAAAAGCAGCAGGCCGGCCAAAATGATGCCTCCTGCGCTTAAAATCCATGGGAGCAATCTCTTGGGCCTCATCAAGACCGCCGCTCCGGGTAAGCGTTTTCAATTGCGGTGGTAACGGCCTGTTTCCATGCCTGGCGGCGTTGCAGCCTTTCGCTATCAGTCATGGCCGGCTCAAACAGGCAATCTTTCACGCGTATCTCCTCGATGGCAGCAGGTTGATCCAGTATCCCGCCGGCCAAGCCTGCCAAACAAGCCGCTCCGAAAGCTGTGGTCTCAATCATGGCCGGCCGGTCAACCGGTACACCGCTGATATCCGCCTGGAATTGCATGAGCAAATCGCTGACACTGGCTCCACCATCGACACGCAGAGCGGTTATTGATCCGGCGGTGTCCAGTTGCATACACTCCAAAACGTCCTGGCTTTGATGCGCGATGGATTCCAGCACGGCTCGCGCGATGTGCTCACGCCTGCTGCGGCCGGTCAAGCCGGTTATGATTCCCCGCGCCTGCATATCCCAATATGGAGCGCCCAAACCACTGAAAGCCGGAACAAAATGGACGCCGTCCGTGTCGTCAACGGCTGCGGCCAACTGATCACACTCGGCTGAGCGGGTGATCAGCCGCAAGTTATCACGCAGCCACAATATCACCGATCCGGCTTGGAATACACTGCCTTCAAGAGCATATTCGATTCCCTTGCCCAGATCCCAGGCAACCGCTGTAATTAAATGATGGCGGGAACGAATGATTTGCTTGCCGGTTTGCATCAGAATGAAGCAGCCGGTTCCATAAGTATTTTTGGTCATGCCCGGCTCCAAGCAGGCCTGCCCGAAAAGCGCCGCTTGCTGGTCGCCGGCAATGCCGCAGATCGGCACATGCCCGGGCAGAATCCCCGGATCCAGATAGGCGGCTGTTCCCGATGAGGGCAGGATTTCAGGCAAAATAGCGGCCGGAATGCCGAAAGCGCGTAACAGCTCGTCGTCCCACGCACCGGTTTTGATATTGAAGAGCATGGTGCGGGAAGCATTGCTGACGTCGGTAACATGCCGTCGGCGACCGGAAAGATGCCAAATCAACCAGGTATCAATCGTACCGGCCATCAGCTCACCTCGTTCGGCGCGTTCGCGAACCCCGGGAATTTCGGCCAACAGCCACATCAGTTTGGTGGCGGAAAAGTAAGCATCGACAACAAGGCCGGTCTTGTCGGCAATAGGTTCTCGTAGACCGCGTTGGATGATTTCCTCACAGATCGAAGCCGTGCGCCGGCATTGCTAGACAATGGCCGGATAAACCGGTCGTCCGGTCAAACGATCCCAGAGAACAATGGTTTCACGTTGGTTGGTGATACCCACGGCGGCAATTTTCTCCTGATGTGGCGCCTCGGCCGCGGCATTCCGAAGAACGTCAATCTGGCATTTTAATATTTCCTCAGGATCCTGCTCCACCCAACCGGGTTGAGGGAATGAAAGTGTGATAGCCTGCTGGGCTTTGCTCACCACCCGTCCGGTCTGATCAAACAAAATAGCCCGGCAACTGGTTGTTCCCTGATCAAGAGCCAGAACATAGGCCGGTGTTTCCATTTGACTCGCCTCCTACCGCTGAATCCGAAACAATTATAGCATAGAAAAAAGGATCTTCTGCGCAAAATCGCCGACAAGATCCTTTTTGTCGTCTTAAGATTTGTTTTAAGTTAAGTCATGTATCAGGTTACCCGGATTGGACAACGGGCTCTGTATTCTCGGCGCTTTCCAGCGCTTCACGATATTTTGCCAGAACCTCGGTTGATAGTTTTTCCCGAAAAGCGGAATTGATCGGATGAACAATGTCCTTGAACTCGCCATCGAGGGTTTTACGACTGGGCATCGCGATAAAATAGCCGTTGGTTCCCTCAATAACTTTGATGTCATGCACAACGAAAGAATCATCGAAAGTAACCGAAACGATAGCTTTCATCTTTCCTTCGCTTCCCATTTTTCGAATAGTGATGCTGGTAATTTCCATTGTGCTATCCTCCACTCTATCAACAATTTGACAGTTATTCGTCAGTGTGGGAGAGTCTTTGTGTTTACCTTTCACAAATTCATTATATCACAAAATGTTCATTTAAGATTCACTTTCTTGTGAACGGCACAAGGGTTGCCTGGTGGCGGTTTTATGGTAGAATGGTTCGGAAAGGTAGGTGCCTGTTTTCATGACCTCAACGGCCCCTCAATCGGATATTCAAGAATTGCGGGAGTACACCCGCATCTTTTTCGTAGGAATTGGCGGCATCAGCATGAGCGGTCTGGCCGAGCTGGCCGCCAGCAACGGTCATCAGGTTGCCGGTTCGGATCGGATTCTTTCGGACCGGACGGAATATCTTGCTCATCTGGGCATTCCGATTTTTGCCGGTCACAGTGCCGAATGGATCGATCAGTTTCAACCGGATCTGGTTGTCCACACAGCTGCGGTGCATGATGACAATCCTGAATTAATCCGCGCACGGGCCATGGGGATTCGGATCATCGACCGGGCGACTTTTCTCGGCTGGCTTAATCGCCAGTTCTGCCGGATCATCAATATTGCGGGCACACACGGCAAAACAACCACAACCGCCATGTGCTCACTGATTCTGATGGCCGCCGGCATTGATCCGACCGTTCACCTAGGCGCCGAACTGATTCAGTTCCACAGCACGGTTCGGGTCGGCAAACCCGGCGAGGTTATGGTTTCCGAAGCCTGTGAATATATGAACAGCTTTTTGAAATTTCATTCGACGACAGCCGCCATTCTCAATATCGAGTATGATCACGTGGATTGTTTCAATGATTTGGCGGCGGTTATCGACACTTTTTGTTTGTTTGCCGATCAGTTGCCGGACGATGGCAATCTGGTCATTCCGGCCTTTGAACCTCAGGTCGGCCGCATGCTTGCGGCTCTGAAGAACAGGCGTCGTCAGACCGGTCGCCCTATGCCCGGAGTGGTTGCTTTTGGTTCTGACACTGATGAAATAGATGGTCGCCCACCGGATTTCCAAGTGAAAAACCTTGTTTTTAAGAATGGTCTGCCGGTCTTCGAGGTCTGGCACGACCGACAGCTCTATTGTCGCTTGAAGCTTCAAGTGCCCGGTCGACATAATGTCGACAATGCGTTGGCAGCCATTGCCTGTGCCGCCTTAAACGGGGGCACCCCCGAGGCCGCGGAATCTGCCCTGTGCTCTTTTCAAGGTGCGGAAGGCCGATTTACCTTTGTCGGGTACTACCGCGGCGCACAGGTGATCGCTGATTATGCCCATCATCCTTCTGAAGCCAGAGCAACACTTTTGGCTGCCGGCAATATGCCCCATCCCCACACTTGGGTGGTCTTTCAGCCACTGACCTATAGTCGGACAAAAATTCTGCTGGATGATTTTGCCCGAGCACTCAAGGACTGTGAACATGTTATTTTGGCTGAAATCTTCAGCGACCGGGAAACCAATAATGGTGATGTCAGCTCGCGAATGCTGGCCGATCGAATTAACGAACTTGGCGGCAATGCAAAATTTGAGCCATCATTGGCGGCCATTCAAAAAAGACTTGACCAATTAATCACACCCGGCGACCTGCTGCTGGTTCTGGGTCCTGAGCAAATACGTGAATTTGCCGACCACCTAACCGGCCGAAGCAATCATTTCGGCCTCTGATATCGCTTTTCATACAGCGTAAATCTCAGTCAGGATCCACCTTTTGCTCCGGCATATCGGAAGACGTTTCTGATGACGGATCATCCGATTCGATGGGCAAACTTTTTGTCTGTGTCGAATCCGCCGCAGGCATATCGGCCTCCGCTTCCGCCCTGGTATAAATACTTTCGAATTCGGGCCCTTCGATTTTTTCTTTTTCCAGCAGAGTTTCGGCCAGGCGGTTGAGCAGCCCCATCTTGCTGCGCAAAATGCTCAGAACCTCATCGTAAGCCTCGTCGATAATCCGCTTGACTTCTTCGTCGATGATTCCGGCCAATTTCTCGCTGTAGTTTTGCACATGTCCGTAATCCTTGCCCAGAAAAATCTCGCTCTCGCTGCCAAAGACCAGATTGCCCAATCGATCGCTCATGCCGTACTTGGTTATCATATCGCGAGCAATGGCATTACAGGCCTGAAGGTCAGAGGCCGCGCCCGTGCTGATTTCGCCGAAAACCAATTCTTCGGCGGCACGCCCTCCCAGCGCAACCATGATTTCAGCCATCAATTGGCGCCGGGTAGCATAATAGCGATCCTCATGGGGTTTGTGAGCAGTATAGCCGCCGGCTGTTCCCGCCGGAATGATCGAGACACGCTCAACCTTATCGGTCTCGGAAACCGTCCGTAAGACGATGGCATGGCCGGACTCGTGGTAGGCGGTCAAACGACGTTCTTTTTCACTGATGATCCGACTCTTCTTTTCCGGTCCGATCATGATTTTGAACACGGCCTCCGAAATATCTTCGTATACGATCACCTGCTGACCTTTACGGGCCGCCAGCAACGCCGCCTCGTTGAGAAGGTTGGCCAGGTCGGCACCGGTAAAGCCCGGTGTAATTTTCGCGATATCCCGGAGATCAATGGAAGCATCCAACGGCTTGTTCCGGGCATGAACCTTGAGAATTTCCTCACGCCCTTTAATATCCGGTCGCATAACCGTGATTCGGCGGTCAAAGCGACCCGGCCGCAGCAAGGCAGGATCAAGAATGTCAGGACGGTTGGTCGCCGCCATAATGATCACGCCTTCATTGGGTCCGAAACCATCCATTTCAACCAGCAGCTGATTCAGGGTCTGTTCCCGCTCGTCATGGCCGCCGCCAAGACCGGCACCTCTATGACGGCCAACGGCATCAATTTCATCAATAAAAATGATGCACGGCGAGTTCTTTTTTGCGGTTTCGAACAGATCACGGACACGCGACGCACCGACACCGACAAACATCTCGACAAAATCAGAGCCGCTGATCGAAAAAAACGGCACACCGGCTTCGCCGGCGACAGCTTTGGCCAACAAGGTTTTACCTGTTCCCGGCAAGCCCACAAGCAGGATGCCGCGTGGAATCTTGGCACCCAGATCGGCATATTTTTTGGGGTTCTTCAAGAAGTCAACAACCTCTTGCAGCTCCTCTTTCTCCTCATCGGCTCCGGCCACATCCTGGAAAGAAACCTTGTTTTTACTTGGATCATTGAGTTTGGCCCGGCTGCGACCGAAGCTCATAGCGTTCCTGCCGTCACCGGCCTGCCGGCTGTAGGTAAACCAGATGAACGCCCCCATGGCGCCCAACATCAGCACAATAACGATGATATTCAACCAAGATGATATATCCGTCGGCTCACTATAATCGTAGGCATCGATTTTTCCATCGGCCACAGCCTGTTCCAGAATCTCCTGCAAGCGTGGCATCCAAGTGGGTGAAATAGGCTTGCTGAAAGTTCTGGAAGCGGCACCGCCGGATTGGCGCTCGACAATCTCAACGACATAGCCGGTTACTTTTACCTGGCTGACATTGCCGCTGTTAATCCGGGAAAGGATCTCTGACAGTGATGTTTCTGCCGGTCGCGTCAATCTGGACATAAAAAATGACATAAAAATAATCACAGCCAGCAGGATGATATAGAATGAAAGCCCCCCCGGCATTTTTTTTCTCTTCATTGTGTTCCCCCTTGACCGTCGTCCCCAAGGATTGCAACATCCGGAAGATTGCGATATTTGCCGTCAAAATCAAGGCCGTAGCCGACGATAAATTCATCCGGAATCACCATGCCGACATAATCGATCCGGATATTCACCTTGCGCCTTTCCGGCTTATCAAATGCCGTACAAAAAGCGATGCTGGCCGGATTTCGTGTTCCGAGCAGATCGCGAAGATGGTTCAAAGTCAAACCGGAGTCAACGATATCTTCCACAACAATCACATGCCGGCCGGATATGTCCATATCCAGATCTTTGATGATGCGCACAATACCGGAGGTGCGTGTGCCGCCGCCGTAACTGGAAACAGACATGAAATCGATACAGACGGGAATGGTCAATTGCCTGGCCAGATCTGCCAGAAAAACATAGGCGCCCTTAAGGACTCCAATCAAAACAACTTCGCGTCCGGCATAGTCCTGAGAAATCTGCGCCCCCAGACGCCGGCACATTTCTTCGATCTGCTCGCGTCTGATCAGGACTTCTTTGATGTATTTGGCCATTCTTGTGAGTTGCCTCCTTAAAATAAATCAAGTAACAGTTTAGCAAAAACCGGTACTGAAAGGCCGGAACAAAGGTTACACATCGGTCACCGCCAACGGAGAAATTTCCAGCGCGATCCGCTGACCGGCCGGGCCCCCGGGACGAGCAACAAAGTCAGCACCGACGGTCAGCCCGGGCAACCAGACAATGTCTCGGCCCTTGGCAACCAGCAACAACCGGTCACGTTCATGACATGGAATCTGCTGCTCGTTAAGAAATTTTTTCAGCGACTTCCCGCCGGTACGACCGGCCGGACGAATCTTGTCACCAGGCTGTCGGTTTCGGATGACACTGCCTTGGATTCGATCCAGCAGAAAATATTCCGTTGAGTCATTATATACGATATCATGGCCATTCTCAATTAAATAAGCCTTGATTTTCTGATTGGACGGATAGATTTCGGTCAGGCCGGGCAGATTGAGCCGCAAGGGCCGAGACAAGACGGGGCCTTGTTGAGAACAATCGGAATCGGACCGGTTGACCACAAATTGAAGATATCCGTCAAGCACGACCGCCCGCCAATTCCCTGGCAAAGACAAACGCTGGCCGGATCCGGCCGAAGGAAGCCAATCGCGCAGCAAACGAATATGGACAAAGCCCAGATCCTGATTGCTGCCGCTGGTCCGTTGCCAAAACAATCGCAACAGGCGATTTTGCAACGCCGGCGGGAGTTTTTTCCAAGCCGGCACTGCTAAACGTTGATCCACCAAACAGTCGGCGGCAGCTTGCAATGTCAGAGCCTCAAGCAAATTCCGATCCTCCTCCAGATTTACGGCCAAGCGAGCCAAAAGAGGCGCCGGATCATAGCTAAGAGCCTCTTGCCAAGCCGGCAGGACCTGTTGCCGCAACCGGTTCCGCAAGGTATCCAACTCCAGATTGCTCCGATCCAAACGCCATGTTATTTCTTGTTCCTCGAGCCACGCCTCAATGGCTGCCCGAGGTTGATTCAACAGCGGCCGGATCAGACGGTCGTTATGCGGACGAATGCCAACGAGACCATCCAGCCCGCTTCCCCGGCCAAGGTTCATCATGATGGTTTCGGCCTGATCGTTTAAATGGTGCCCTAAGGCGATCCGCGCCGTCGGCCGGCCGGTACCGGCCAACCGCTCGTCCAGAGCAAGGGCCAGTTCGGAAAAGAAATCCTGACGGGCGGATCTCCCCGCCTCTTCGATGCCCTTGCGTTCCTCATGGGCTTTTGCGCGTATATCGATCCGCCGCACAGCACAGGCAACACCCAGTTTCCGGCTCCAGTCCCGGACAAAAGCCTCATCCTCGTCGGCTTCCGCGCCGCGAAGGCCATGGTTGAGGTGGGCGACCTGGATCACAAGGTCATGTGATTGACGCAGACCGTTCAGAATCAACAGTAAAGCCAATGAATCCGCCCCTCCGGACACACCGACGACAACAGGGCAACCCCGGGGAAGCAGTTCCCTTTCTTGGATAAAGCCGGTTACGCTGGACAAAAATTCATTCATGGAACAGCCATCAAAACGGCGGCGGTTCGGAGGGAATCCGTCCGTCATCCTTCTCAAAAAACATGGTGTACTTGGGCCACCAGCCCAAGTGAATACTGCCGGTTCCGCCTTGTCGGTTTTTGGCGACAATGATTTCGGCGTCTTCGGTTTCGGTCTGAACGCGATCTGTGTCATAGTACTGTTGACGATACAAAAAGAGAACAACATCGGCGTCCTGCTCAATAGCGCCGGAATCACGCAGGTCGGACAACATGGGCCTTTTGTCGGTCCGTTGCTCACAGGCACGGCTGAGCTGTGACAGCGCAATAATCGGAACACCCAAGTCTTTGGCCATGATTTTAAGCGAACGGGAAATCTCCGAAATTTCCTGCTGGCGGCTTTCAAAACGTCCGCTGCTGCCGTTCATCAATTGCAGGTAATCAATGATGACCAGCCCCAACCGATTTTCCAGCTTTAACTGGCGACATTTGGACAGCATTTCCATAACCGACGTCCCCGAACGGTCATCGACATAAACAGGAGCAGCGTAGAGCGGTGGCAAGGCCCGGGCGATTTTATCCCAATCGTCGGCCTGCAGCTCGCCGGTGTATAAAATCCGGTTGTTGACAAGGGACTGTGTACTGAGCATCCGGTTGCCGATTTCCTCTTTGGACATCTCCAGGCTGAAAACCGCTGCCGGTACTTGATAAAGAGTAGCGGCCTTCTGGGCAATATTCAATGCCAGAGCCGATTTCCCCATGCCCGGTCGCGCGGCGATAATGATCAATCCTCCCGGCCGCAATCCGCCGAGAATTTTATCCAGACTATAAAAACCGGTTAAAACCGTCTTTTCACGCTGCTTTCCATTGGCCAGGGCGGCCAGATCGTTGACGGCCCGGCCCATGATATCCTTAAGGCTTTCAAAGCCGGTCGCATCGCGATTTTCTCGAATATCGTAGATGCGGCGTGCAGCGATATCCAGCAGAATATCAGCATTTTCCGCATCACCGTAGCAAAGACCGGTGACCTCGTCCATGGCTTGAATCAAACGGCGTAAAATGGACTTCTGACGAACCAAATCAGCATAATGAGCCGCATTGGAAACCACCGGTACCAAATCCGGAAGCGAACTGATATACGCCAATCCGCCGGTTTTTTCCAGCAAGCCTTTGCTCTCAAGGGCATCCGAAACGGTGATGATATCAACCGGTTTGCTGCCCATGTATAAATCACAAATGGTCTCGTAAATCAGCTGGTGATCCGGTCGGTAGAAATCATCGGTCTTGAGGATGGCCGTAATTTCGGCAAGAGGACGTTGTCCTGCCATGGCACAGCCCAGAACCGACTGTTCCGCCTGTTGATTATGGGGCGGAACTCGCCCGGTCAAACGTGAAACCGGCGCGGCAGATTGCGTAGACACGGGTGTACCTCCCTCTATCGAGCGACAACGTTGAGTTTAATTGTAGCTGTCACATCGGTATACAGCCGCACATCAACCTCATACTCACCCAACGCTTTGATGGCTTGCGGAATCTGAATGCCTCGTTTGTCAACGCGATACCCGGCCGCAGCCAAAGCATCGGCCACGTCCATTGCCGTGACGGCACCGTAAAGGCGGCCGCCTTCACCGCATTTAACCGGCAGCGTAACAACCTCATTGTTGATTTTAGCCGCCACTTGCCGGGCCTCTTCCAGTTCGCGGGCCTGTCGGGCACGCTCGGCATTTTTGCGGGTTTTAACAGTGTTAAGATTGGCCGGGGTTGCCTCGAGGGCCAGCTTTTGTCTGAAAAGATAATTGCGAGCATACCCGTCACTCACATTGACAATATCATCCGCTTTGCCAAGATCTTTGACATCCTTCAGTAGAATAACTTTCATATTCAGGCCTCCCGCTTGTAAACACTTCTCTTGGGATTTCATTTTAGCATAAACCCGGCCGGATGGCTCGGATAAAAAACCACGGCCGGAAGATTGATCCTCCTGCCGCGGTTTCGGAATCCAAACGAATCTTGCGTCGGCTTATTCGCCGGAAAAGGGCAGCAATGCAATGTGGCGTGCCCGCTTAATGGCAATGGTCAGCTCGCGCTGGTGGCGAGCACAGTTTCCCGACATACGCTTGGGCAGGATTTTACCCCGCTCGGAAATAAACTTGCGAAGCTTACCGGCGTCCTTGTAATCAATGTGCTCGATTTTGTCAGCACAGAAGTTGCATATTTTACGCCGGCCTCTCCTCGGACGCATGGGCCGACCATCCCGGTTGCCAAAGTCGCGGCCGCCGCGTTTTACTTCAGCCATGGCAGATCTCTCCTTTCAGTTAAAGTAACAGGCCGTTTAACAGCCATCAAATGTCAAAAGGCAGGGCGGTATCGTCATCCGGTCCGGGGAAAAATCCGTCGTTTGCGGCATTTTTTTCCGGCAGCTGAGAAACCGGCTGGTTACCATAGCCGCTCTCACTCTTTTTTGTGTCAACAAAATAGATTTCATCGGCGACAACTTCGGTTACGTAGTGACGTTTGCCCTCCGAATCATCCCAGGTGCGTGTCTGGATTGAACCGACAAGAAGGATGCGCGAACCCTTTGCAAAATATTGGGCGACAAGTTCAGCTTGCTGCCGCCAGGCCACAACCGAAATAAAATCAGCCTGCCGTTCACCGCTGGCGCTTTTATAACGACGATCAACCGCCACGGTGAAAGAGCATACCGGAATGTTGTTTGCGGTTGTCCGCAATTCGGGGTCGCGGGTCAGGCGCCCCATCAGGATAGCCTTATTCATACTCTCACTTGCCTTTCTGACTTTCAGTCGTCAGTGCGGATAACCATGTACCTCAAAACACCCTCGGTAATTCTGAGAACACGCTCAAGCTCTTTTGGGAATTCCCCTTCCGCACTGAAATTAACCAGGACATAAAAGCCCTCTTTTTGGTCATCGATTTCATACGCGAGCCGACGGCGTCCCCAGACATCAACCTGATCAATTGTTGCGGACGACTCAATCAGAGCCTGGATCCTTTCAACGATTGCGTTGACCGCTTCTTCGCCGAGAGCCGGGTTCAAAATATAAACCACCTCATATTTTCTTGCCACTTTTTCACCTCCTCCTGGACTGAACGGCCCTGTCATTGCGACAGAGCGAGGATTTCCGCAGAATGCAGACCGTGCCATGCACAGCAGAAGAAACTATAGCACGACCGGCATGTTCCGTCAAGGCTACTGCTGTAGCCTGGCTAACTGCGCGGAATGCAACATTAAGTGTCGCCCAATGTTAAGAAACCAACCTGTATACTTCTAACGGTGTTCTGTAATCCAAAATCTTTCGAGGATAAGTATTCAGCCACATCTCTATGCGTTTGATTTC
>JAAYPL010000174.1 GCA_012519875.1 Clostridiaceae bacterium
GCGGTAAGGTTTTGGCCACTCCGATGCCCGGTACGATATTATCAATCCAGAAACGCGTCGGCGACCGGGTCAAGGCCGGCGAGGTCGTCCTCATCCTTGAAGCCATGAAAATGGAAAATGAGGTTGTCGCCATGCATGACGGCACAGTCGCTCAAATTCTGGTCAGTAAAGGTTCGTCTGTCTCCACCGGCGACCCCTTGGTCATGTTTAATTAAAGGGAGGAAACGTCATGTTCTTGGAGACAATGGAAAATCTGTGGATCAGTTCCGGCTTTGCCACTCTTGATCTGCCTCACATCATTATGCTGCTTCTGGCCTTTGTGTTGATTTATCTGGCCATAGTCAAACAGTTTGAACCCTTGGTTTTGCTACCGATCGCCTTCGGCATGTTGCTGGCCAATCTTCCCATCACCGGCATCATGGCCGAGCCGGCCAATGGCGCCCCCGGCGGGTTGCTCTATTATCTTTACCAAGGTGTCAAGCTCGGCATCTACCCGTCCCTGATCTTTATGGGTATCGGCGCCATGACCGACTTCGGGCCGCTGCTCGCACGTCCGTCCAGCCTGCTGCTCGGAGCCGCCGCCCAACTTGGTATCTATATAGCTTTCATTGTTTCCCGGCTGCTGGGCTTTAATGTGCAGGAAGCCGCATCAATCGGCATCATCGGCGGCGCCGACGGGCCGACCGCCATCTTTTTGACAACCAAGTTGGCGCCGCATCTTTTGCCGGCGATCACCATCGCCGCCTACTCCTATATGGCCCTGATCCCCATGATTCAGCCGCCGATCATGCGTTTGCTGACCACCAAAAAGGAGCGGCAGACCGTCATGGGACAAATGCGTACCGTTTCCAAAGCCGAAAGAATCATCTTTCCTATTTTGGTCACCGTTATTTCGGTGTTGCTGTTGCCGTCCGTAGCGCCTTTGATCGGCATGCTGATGCTCGGCAACCTGTTCCGTGAATGTGGCGTGGTCGATCGTCTGTCCAAAACAGCGCAAAACGAATTGATCAATATCGTCACGATCTTCCTTGGCGTGACGGTCGGTGCGACCGCGACAGCCGAGCAGTTTTTGAAATTGGAAACCCTCAAGATCATTGCCCTGGGGCTTTTCGCCTTTGGCTTCAGCACCATCGGCGGCGTGCTCTTTGGTAAGCTGATGTATGTTGTTACCCGTGGAAAAGTCAATCCCTTGATCGGTTCGGCCGGCGTTTCGGCTGTCCCGATGGCGGCGCGCGTCTCGCAAATCGAGGGGCAGCGAGCCAACCCGGCCAACTATCTGCTGATGCATGCGATGGGACCCAATGTGGCAGGAGTTATCGGCTCGGCCGTCGCCGCCGGCTTTTTACTGGCAATGTTCGGGGGCTAGATATAAGCTTTATTGTCCGGCAATAAGGGGACGGTCTCTCAACTTTCTATTTTGAGACCGTCCCTCTTTTGCCTTCAGGCTATGCTATAATGAACATCATCTTTTCCCCTCCGGAGGTCAATGTCATGAACCCTTCCCATCCCGCCCACCGTCTTTGCCGGCCGGTTTTCAGCCGTTGCGGCAGACCCCTGGTTCGCGCCATCTGTCTTTTGTTGACGGCCATGCTGTTGGTCACAGCCTGCTCCACACCTCCCGACAGCAGCAGCACGACGACCACCATCACCGCCCCGTCGGAATCGGCGACACCGACACCCTCGCCAACTCCTTCTCCGACACCCACGCCGTCACCATCGCCGACGCCGACGCCGCCGGTCACCGAACCGGAGCGATTGGCCATTGACCTTTCCGATCTGCCGGGATACATGACGGGGGATCGAAATCCCGACGGCTCACAGACCAAGGTCTTTACGGATGACCGTTCGATTCGTTGGTGGATCTTAAAAGGTGACAAGGTTGTGGAAAATTACACCCCGGAGGATACGATTGCCTTTGGCGATCCCGAGACCTTTACCGATGTGGAAGGGGTTCTGACCTTCCGCGGCAATCATTACCGCAACCGGCCGGCGTGGGGCCTGGCCGATGTCGATGAAAAAAAGCTGGAAATCGTATGGACCCATAATATCGGATCGGTCAGCGGGCACAACAGCTGGTGGCCCGGAGCCGGCTGGACCGGTCAGCCGCTGCTGGTGCATTGGCCGGAAGAAACCCGACAGGTCATGGGCTTGAACGAAGCAGCCAAGTCGAAGGATCTGGTCGAGGTCATTTACCCGGTTTTTGACGGCAAAATCTATTTCCTTGATCTGGAAACCGGCGAGCCAACCCGTGATCCGATCCATGTCGGTTTCTCCTTTAAAGGTACAGCCAGCGCCGACCCGCGGGGCTATCCCCTGCTTTATGCCGGTCAAGGCCTGCGCGAGAACAATGGCCGGAAAGGCACTTTTTATTTTCATATCTTTGACCTGATCCAAAACAAACGCATTTTTGGCATACCGGGCATTGAGCCTCTCTCCTTTCGTACCTGGTGGGGCGCATTCGACTCATCCGCCCTGATTAACTGGCAGACCGACACCTTGTTCGAAGGCGGCGAAAACGGGCTCTTTTATAAAGTCAAACTCAATACCACCTACGATCCCGAGGCCGGCACGGTGGCCATCGATCCCAAGATCCTCAGACTGCGCTTCCGAACCCCGATCAACAAAGAATACGGTATTGAAAACTCCACCGTTGCCTACCGCAATCTCGGTTATTTCGCCGATAACGACGGCGCACTCGTCTGTCTTGACCTCACGACCCTTGAGCCGATCTGGACCTATCACACCGGCGATGATCATGACAGTACCCTGGTGCTGGAAGAAACCGAGGAAGGGGTCTTCCTCTATTCCGCCAACACGCTGGATAAGCGCGGGAAATTGCCCGGTACGGCCAATGACATCTGCAACATGCGTAAGTTTGATGCCTTGAGCGGCCAAATGCTCTGGCAATACGATGTTCCGGTTCTTTATGATTCGGTCCTCAATTCCGGTAGCCTGGCCACGCCTCTTCTGGGCAGCGATGACTTTGCCGATCTGGTGATTTTCAACATCAGCAAGACCACCAGCTACACAGCGGGATTGCTGCTTGCACTGGACAAAGACACCGGCCGGCCGGTCTGGCAGCGGCCTCTTGACGCCCACAGTTGGAGCTCCCCGATTTCCATCAAAGGCCGGGATGGTAACTCCTATGGTGTTTTTGCCGATTCCGCGGGAAATTTGCATCTTTTTAATCCGCGGGCCGGCGAAGATTACACGACATTATTTATCGGCGGTAACTGCGAAGCCTCTCCCTCTGCATATAATGACATGATCGTTGTTGCGACCTATGCGGCCAAAATATATGGAATCAAGGTCTCCTGACGGTTTTCTCAGGATCGGTGGTTCATAAGTCAAAAACCGATCGACTTGAAAAATGGTAGTATAAAGATACCGTATTTGCTTATTCCGCAGGAAAGGAGTCTTTATTATGCCGAAATTATCTTTGAATGATCAGATAGCTGCCCTTCAAGCCGTGATTGATGACACCAGGAATTGTGTGTTTTTCGGCGGTGCCGGTGTATCAACCGAGAGCGGGCTATCCGACTTTCGCAGTTCGGACGGCCTGTACAACCAAGAGTTTCCCCATCCGCCGGAAGTCATGCTCAGCCGCAACTTTTTCCTGCAACATCCGGACTTATTCTACGAGTTTTATCGGACAACGTTGATTCAGCCCGATATCCGCCCCAATCCGACCCATGATAAATTGGCTGAAATGGAGAAAGCCGGCCGACTGCGAGCCGTGGTCACGCAAAACATCGATGGGCTGCACCAGATGGCCGGCAGCAGCAATGTGCTGGAACTGCATGGCAGCATCTACCGGAATTACTGCCTTTCCTGCGGGGAAAAATATACCCTCGACCATCTTTTGAACACGACGGGGGTTCCGTATTGCTCCTGCGGGGGATTGATCCGTCCCGATGTCGTCCTGTACGAAGAAGGCTTGGATTCCACGGTCCTGCGGCAGGCGGTTGATGCTATCCGCCGGGCCGACACACTGATTGTCGGCGGTACTTCCCTGTCTGTTTATCCGGCAGCCGGCTTGGTTGATTATTACCGGGGCCGGCATTTGGTGATTATTAACAGAGACGCTACTTTTCTCGACCAACAAGCTGACTTGGCATTGCCCGGCCCGATCGGTCAGGTCATGGCCGGCATCAATATCCGTTGATTGTAAGCGTTTTTATTTCAAAACACAGTGTGCAAAAAATCAGTGAAATATAGTATGATAAGTCCCATCTATTATGAGGAGGAAACCCTATGCGTTCAGAAGTATTCAAACTTTATCCCGATCGTGATGATGTTACCCTGACCAGCTATGTGATAGCCGATTCCCCTGAAAC
>JAAYPL010000175.1 GCA_012519875.1 Clostridiaceae bacterium
ATCGTTGTCATTCGACCGGAAAGTATGTCAGCAACACCAATGATAAGTCCCAACAATGGGTCATGTCCAAGCGCAAGAAGTCGATGATAATACGCTGACAAGCCTTCTACATGGACTATTGTATTTCGGTTATCCTGAGCGTCATATGGAACTTTACTGACTTTAGAATTCGCAAGCTTTTCCATTTCTTCTTCTGGGAATTTCTTGTCAAACCAATCTCGAACATAATTCGAAAGGGTGCCACCCTTAAGACCATCAGGAGTTTTTTGCGGAATACCTATCAGTAAAATATCAACAATAGCACCGATTAATCCAGCGACAACACATATTGTAATGTCATTCTTGTCTAAACGATGGAGAGCATTATATTCTTCATTTAGTTGAATTATGGCGAGTTCATTATTCGCTAATTCATCTTTTGAAAATAAATCTTCCAGTTTACATCCTGACTCTACATACTTCTCTGCTTCTAAACACAAGCTTTCCCAAGATGGAACAACCATAACTTTATGTGGTAGTTCAACTTCATATCTTTCTTTTTTGTTTTTTAAGTCAGATAATTGTCTGTCATATCCAAGACTCTTAAGCAATATCTCACTCTCGCATATTCGAGCGTTTACATCAGATATCGAAATTCTCTCAATTTCAGATAACTTGTTTTGGTGATAATTAAGAACATTATTTATTTGTTGTTCTACTTCACTGTAGTTATATTTACTCATGAGGCTATCCCTAAATCTCTCTGCAGATCTTTTATTGCCTGTTGTAAAAGTATGTTTAGGCTCTGAAGATAATCCATTCGTTCCCTGTCGGCATCAGATTCGTCCTTCATAGCTTTGATAATAGCATCATGTTTCTTTAAGGCTTCCTTATACAAGCGTTCCTTTTCTTGTCTAAGTTGCTTGCTTTTTAAATGAGAGGCAACTCCAACTCCTGCAGCTGCCAGACCCGCCACAGGTGCTGCTAGAACGAATACTCCGGCAACCATTCCGCCACCTATAATAGAACCCGCAGCTGCAAGCCCAGAGGTAATTCCAGCAGCTGATAAGCCCACTACCGAACCAAGACCGTAAAGTGCCGCAAAAGACCCTACACCACCTATCCCAGCTCCTAAAGCCCCCGCCAATACTTCTGGAATGGCACTCTCCCTTATGGTCCGACTTTTGTCATTTAATGCTATCGCAGCTTCATTTACAACATTAACAACGGGTTGCATCGATTCCACATTTTGAAAATTCATATCTTTTTTCTTTTTAATGTATGTATCCTTTTTCTTTGATACACTTTTTTTCTCATTCATGGTACATCCTCATTTCACTTTTTGTAATTATCTCATAGTTCATGTAGAAATTTTTGTTTTTTTTAAGCCTATGAATATATTTCTCCCCTTGTTCAAAGCTTTATGTTCATTAGTTAATTCTGCAAAAGGAATCTATTTTATTTAAATTTTCAGCATATATGCGCACCAAATCGATGTACATATAACATATTTCTATTTGCATATCCGATTATAATTATTTTATCACCAAAATCTCTTTCTCTCAATAATTAGACTTATTTGCAAAAAGGGGTCTTAGGGTTCTCCCTAACAAGCAAAATTGATAAAAAAAAGAAGTAGCACAAGCGAGTTCTTCTTTATCAATTTTCCGCCTTTTGGCTATCCAAAGGCTGTGCTTGCTACAAAAGATGAATTAGCAAATTTTACACTTCAAACCCAACAATATTGTTGTAGATTTCCACCCATGTTATCTCTGTTGAGGAATGAAAAGGGCGTAATAAATCGTTACTCCCTTTTTTTGTTCAGAAATATTTTAAAACTGTAAGGACAGAACGATTCGTTCACCCCTCGATAAAAAAAGATTCTCATTTTGTGAATACCCTATGTTGTCTTTTTTTATAAAAACTGTGTTCAGAACACCCGAAAATTCACTTTATAAAGTAGGGGGAGATAAAAAACAAAACGGCAAGTTTAATGAAAATAATAAAATCTCCTTGTGCATGGGCTAAGTTTTTACTTTATAAGGTAGAGGGGTTTTAGAAATCACTACTAGACAAGGGGGATTTAATGGATACTTCCAAAGAAAAGTTACGCGGATTGTCTGAGCAAAATCCGTTAGAAGACATACAAATTTATAATTTGCAAGGCAAGACCTTTATTGTCGAGCCTGTTTTCAAAAAGGACAGCGAAGAAACGCTTGCCACAGTCCTTTTACGCCTTATTCAGTCCGACAGCAGTGCATAGTTTATAGATTTCTTTACCCTGACATTGGCGGTTTAATATAGTACAATATCCGTGAGGAATGTTGCCTATTTGACTGCCGGAAAGGAGGACTTGTGAAACAGTCAAATAGCAAAGAACAAACAAAAGCAAAAATCTATCAAGCGACGGATTTGGAAATTCGATACAGCAAGAAAAACAGAGACAAAACCGCTTTTATTTATGTTAGGATTTCTCGTGAAGATGATTTGGAAACAGACAGTTACAGCATACAAAATCAAACTAAACTCCTAACCCATTTAGCGCAGGAATACGGTTATACCGTTTTGATTGTCTTTATGGATGACGGCATAACAGGAGTAATATCAAATCGCCCCGGATTTCAAGATATGCTTGCCAAACTTGAACACGGGTATGCATCAGTTTTATTCGTAAAAGACCTGTCAAGGCTATATCGCAACAGAACGGAAGCCGACAAGTTAATTGATGATTTTCTGCCGGAACATGAGGTAAGGCTTGTGTCTGTGGGAGACAGTATTGATACTGCCGCAGGTGATGACGAATTTATATTTTTGCGCAATTGGGCGAATGAGCAATATGCTCGTGACATTTCCAGAAAACGACGCCTCTCAAACAGAGTGCGTGGAAATGCAGGTGAACCTCTTGGCTTGCCGCCCTACGGGTACATTAAAGACCCGGACAATTCTAAACGCTGGATTGTGGACGAAGAAGCTGCTACTGTGGTGAGGAAAATTTACAGCATGACATTAGACGGTTATGGAACAGAGCAAATTGCTGCTACTCTGTCTGCCGATAAAATTCTTACTCCCATGTCCTATTGGCGCAGTAAAGGCATAAAAAGGCCGGGAAGAATGGATAAAAGTGATCCGTACAGATGGAATAGTTCAAGCATTGTAAAAATGTTATCCACGCAAGAATATTGCGGAGATGTCATCAACTTTAAGACATATTCCAAATCGTTCAAACACAAAGACAGGCTCCCAAACAACAAGGAAAATTGGGCTGTGTTCAAAGATGTTCATGAGCCCATTATCGACCGGGGAATCTGGGAGCAGATACAGAAAAAGCGCAGCAAGATTCGCAAACGCACTACAAGTGAAGGAGAAAAAAACATATTTTCGGGACTACTCAGATGTGCAGACTGCGGACACAATCTTCACTACCATTTTAACCAAGGTAACCCCGAGATTAAGTATTTCAATTGCTCCAATTATAAGGGAAACAGAGGCACTTGCCTTACCACTCACTATGTGCGTGTCGACTTTTTAGAACAAGTGGTGCTGGCTGAAGTACGCCGTTTGACACAGTTTGTAAGCAGATATGAGAATGATTTTGTCAAGGTTGCAATCGGACAGGCACAGAAAGATATTATGAGTCAGCGGCAAACTGCGGAACGAGAACTAAAAGATTTAAAGAAGCGTGATACAGAATTAGATAACTTGTTTGAACGCATCTATGAGGACAATGTGTCCGGTAAAATTAGTGATGAAAGGTTCTCTAAACTGTCCGCAAGCTACGAAACGGAGCAATCCGAAATTACAAGTCGAATTAACGCTTTGCAAGAGGAGCTTGATAAGAAAATCAGCAAAACAATGACCTTGGATATGTTCATCGCAAAGGTACGCAAATATACAAAGGCAAAAAAACTCACACAGCGTATGCTTAATGAACTTGTGGATTACATTGAAGTATATCACGCCGAGAAGATAGACGGCGTACGCACCCAAAAACTGAGAATACACTACAACTGTGTCGGCTCAATAGAAATTCCCGACATATTGCCGCTTCCGGCACCGGAAGTTTTAATACAAACAAGAAAAGGAGTAGAATTAACCTACTCCCAATCTCAAAATGTTATAAACTTTTGAGTGTTTAGGATTTGAGAAGTTAACGGCTTCTCAAATCCTGTAAGAACACTCGCAATGGTGCGGACGACAGGACTTGAACCTGCATGCTTTCGCACTGGAACCTAAATCCAGCGTGTCTGCCAATTCCACCACGTCCGCGCGCATGGACGATTATACAATACGAAGGCTCGGATCGTCCAGTTGGTTCTAACAGGAAAATGCGTTATGCGTTACTCTCCGACATCGGGGCTTGGCTGCGTGTCGGCTGACGATTTTTTCGTCTTTTGCTGTCGCTTGAGCATCACATAGCCCAAAATCGATACGATCAGCGCGCTGACGGCATCGACGATCAAATCCTCCATGGTATCGTGAAGTGCTGCGGCGCCGACCAGTTCGGTCCCGTCAGCCAGCATGTATTTTTGCATGTTGAGACCAAGGAGCCGATCCACGGTAAACTCATAAATTTCCCAGACCGTACCGGCTGCCAGGGCAAAGCAGAAGGCAAACAAGGCCACAAATAAAGGACTTAATCGAAAACGGATATTGGGCGCTTCATTCAGCATACTGACCAGCGAAAATCCAAGAGCCCCCAGCATGGCGCCGCTGAATGCGTGCAGAATCAAATCCCAGAAAGGAATCCGATGATAAAAATCCCAGACCTCGCCGAGGTAAATCGCGCAAAATAAAAAAGCATAATATAAAAGGAACATGTAGTTGGGGATCGTCAATTCCCAGCGGCGCTGGATCAGAGAAGGGAGCGCCATGACCACCAGCCCCAAACCGCATTGAACCAACATCAATACATAATCGCTTTTGACATGTCTGAAGCCATCGGAAACTCCGGCGGGCGCTGAAATCAAACGGATAATGGAATAGATAACCGAAAAGCCAAGAAAAACGGCCAGAACCACAGCGGCTAGATGGCGCCAGGTATCCTTGATTTTAAATTTTCGTTTCATATCCTTTCCTTTGTATAAATTTACCGTAAAATTACCATATTAATCGAGTATTCGGAAATCCTCTTTGTCACTCATCCAGACGAAGGACACTCATGAAGGCCTCCTGCGGCACCTCGACATTGCCGACCTGACGCATGCGTTTTTTGCCTTCCTTTTGTTTTTCCAGCAGTTTTTTCTTGCGCGTGATATCGCCGCCATAACATTTGGCCAGCACATCTTTTCGGAACGCCCGGACGGTCTCGCGGGCGATAACTTTACCGCCGATGCAGGCCTGAATCGGAACCTCAAACTGCTGACGGGGGATGTTGTCCTTGAGTTTTTCGGCCATGCGGCGGGCCCGGCTGTAGGCCTTGTCACGATGGACGACGAAAGACAGGGCATCGACGACTTCACCGTTGAGCAGGATGTCCAGCTTGACCAGATCGGATGCCACATAGCCTTTGAACTCATAATCCAGTGAGGCATATCCTCGGGTGCGCGATTTGAGCGCGTCAAAAAAATCATAGATGATCTCGTTGAGCGGCATCTCGTAGTGGAGCGTGACACGATTGGCATCGAGGTAATCCATGTTTTGGTAATTGCCCCGGCGGTCCTGGCACAGCTCCATGATGTTGCCGACATATTCCTTCGGGATCATAATGGCGGCATTGACCATCGGCTCCTCCATGCCGGCGATATCCGAAGGATCCGGCATGTTGGTTGGATTGTCCAGGATAATCGTCTGACCGTTATTCAGCCTGACATGGTAAACCACCGACGGCGCGGTAGAAATAAGATCCAGCAGAAATTCCCGCTCCAGACGCTCCTGGACAATTTCATAATGTAGCAACCCGAGAAATCCACAGCGGAATCCAAATCCGAGGGCGGCCGATGTTTCCGGTTCAAAGGACAGGGCGGCGTCATTGAGTTGCAGTTTTTCCAAGGCATCCCGCAAATCAGGATATCTCGCGCCATCCGTCGGATAAAAGCCGCAAAAAACCATTTGCTGGACCTTTTTATAGCCGGGCAGCGCTTGAGCAGCCGGATGGGCGGCCAAGGTTATGGTATCGCCAACCGCGGTATCCCGGACATTTTTTATGCTGGCTGCAATATAACCGACATCACCGGTCAACAGCTTTTCAGAGGGCAGAAAATCACCCGGTCGGAAATAGCCCAGTTCGGTCACGACAAACTCTTTGCCGGTGTTCATCATCTGGATACGATCGCCGATGGAAACCGCGCCTTCCTTGACATTGACATGGACGATGACGCCTTTGTAGGTGTCATACTTGGAATCAAAGATCAAAGCTCGCAGCGGCGCGTTTTCATCCCCTTTCGGTGCCGGTAAAAATTGGATGACTTTTTCCAAAACCTCTTCGATGTTCAGGTCATTTTTGGCCGAAATCAGCGGCGCATAGGACGCATCGATACCGATGACGTCCTCGATCTCTTGGCGAACGACGGCCGGTTGAGCCGACGGAAGATCGATCTTGTTGATGACCGGCAGCACTTCGAGATCGGCATCGATGGCTAAATAAACGTTGGCCAATGTTTGTGCCTCGATGCCCTGCGCGGCATCGACAACCAGGATGGCTCCATCGCAGGCAGCCAACGTGCGGGAAACCTCATAATTGAAATCAACATGTCCCGGCGTGTCAATCAGGTTGAGGGTGTAAATCTTCCCGTCCTTGGCCTTGTACGCCATGCGGGCGGCCTGAGCCTTGATGGTAATCCCCCGCTCCCGTTCAATATCCATATTGTCAAGAACCTGGCTCTGCATCTCCCGGGCGGTCAGGGAGCCGGTCCGCTCGATCATTCGATCGGCCAAGGTTGATTTGCCGTGGTCGATGTGGGCAATAATACAAAAGTTGCGAATAAGTTTTTGGCGTTCTGAGGGCATATAGGGTTGGTTTCCTCCGTCAATCGAACTGGTGTGGGTCAAGGCGGACCGATCCGGTCAAAAGGATAAAAGCGGATCAGGACACGCCCGATGATATGTTGAAGCCGAACCGGCCCGAAGGTTCGGCTGTCGAGGCTGATCTCGCGATTGTCTCCCAGCACGTAATATTCGTCATCGGCCAGCGTTACCTTGGCATAGTCTGTTTTTCGGATTTCGGTTACGGTACCCTGAGCAATATAATTTGATTCGTCCAGCAGCTGATCATTACGATAAACCAGGCCCCTGCGAATTTCGATGGTGTCTCCTGGCAGTCCGATCACCCGCTTGATGATGTTGGGGCCACCCTCGTGGCCGCGCAACTCATCGGTTTTGATGGTAATGATGTCCTCGTAGCCGATCCAACCGCCCAGTTTGCTGATTTTTTCCACCAGCAACTGGTCATTGCTGTATAGGGCGGGTTTCATCGAGTCACCGATCACCGAATTGCGCTGGACCACAAAAACAACCAGCAGCAGCCCGATCAGGAACGCGATCAGAATATACTTGAGCCAATCCAGAAGTTCAAGCAAAGCACCTTTTTTTTGCGACGGGGCATTTCTGATATCAGTCATCTGTCGCCTGTCCCTCCCTCTCCGGCAGAATAGCCAGTGCCAATTCCGCCAGCTGCCGGCCGTCCACAGAATCAGGAGCATTGGTCATCAGGCAGGCCGATGTCTGTACCTTGGGGAAAGCAATGACGTCACGAATGCTCGGACTGCCGGTCAGCAGCATGACAATGCGGTCAAGACCATAGGCCAAACCGCCGTGGGGCGGAACGCCATATTGAAATGCCTCCAGCAGAAAGCCGAACCGGTCCCAGGCCTGTTCCCGGCTAAAGCCAAGAAGGCTGAACAGGGTTTGTTGCAAAATCTGGTCATGAATCCGGATGCTGCCGCCGCCAAGTTCAGTGCCGTTGAGGATGATGTCATAGGCCTTGGCCCGTACCTGGCCGGGTTGACTGGTCAACAGTTCAATGTCCTCATCCATCGGGCTGGTAAAGGGATGATGCTTGGCCACATAACGGCCGCTTTCGTCGTCATATTCCAGAAGCGGAAACTCCGTCACCCAAAGAAGCTGCCAGTCATCCGGGCCGATCAAATCCCGACGGCGGGCCACTTCACAGCGCAATGCTCCCAAGGCGCCCAGGACAACAGGATCCTGATCGGCAATGATCAGCAGCAGATCACCAGAATTCGCGCCGGCCTTTTCACAGATGGCCTGAATCAGCTCCGGACTCAGAAACTTCAAGACCGAGCCCCGCGGCATCGGTTCGACGGTCAGCCAGGCCAGGCCTTTGGCTCGATAGGCCTTGACATACTCCCCAAGGCTGTCGATTTCCTTGCGGCTCATTGTCGCGCCGCCCGGCACGCAGATCAGCCGGATGCTGCCGCCGTTTTCGGCGGCGGCGGCAAAGGGCTTGAATTCGTTGTCGCCTACCAAAGAAGTAATATCGCACAATTCCATACCGAAACGAAGATCCGGCTTGTCGGATCCGTAACGTTGCATGGCTTCGGCATAGGTCAGCCTTGGCAACGGCAATTGAATCTCCACCTGTTTGATCTCGCGGAAAAGCAGCTGGAGGAAAGCTTCGTTGACCGCTATAACCTCCTCAACATCGACAAATGCCATTTCGAGATCGATCTGGGTAAACTCAGGCTGGCGGTCGGCACGCAGGTCCTCATCGCGAAAACAGCGGGCGATTTGCATATAGCGATCATATCCGGCCAGCATCAGGAGTTGTTTAAAGAGCTGCGGTGACTGGGGCAAAGCAAAGAAACGGCCGGGAAAGATACGGCTGGGCACCAGATAATCACGGGCGCCCTCCGGCGTGCTTTTGGTCAGCATTGGTGTTTCGATTTCCAAAAAACCTTCCCGGTCAAAAAAGTCACGGGCCAGTTTGGTGATTTGGTGGCGCAGGATCAGATTGTGCTGCATATTCGGCCGGCGCAGATCCAGATAGCGATATTTGAGCCGCAACGCCTCATTGGCCGCGCTTTCCTCTTCAATATAAAATGGCGGGGTCTTGGCCTCGCTGAGAATGCGAAGCTCGGAAACCTTCAGCTCAACTTCGCCGGTTTTCATGTTTGGGTTGACCGCGGAACGTTTCTGCAGGACACCGCGGGCAGCAATGACAAATTCACTGCGCACCCGGGCGGCCTTCTCGCGCACCTCGGCGGGGCAGCTTTCATCGATCAGCAGCTGGATTTCACCGCTCCGGTCGCGCAGGGTGATGAAGATCAGACCGCCCAAATCCCGCTGTTTATGACACCATCCGGCCAGAATCAATTCCTGGCCGATGGCTTCAAGTTCAATTTCACTGCAGCGGCTGCTGCGTTTCAATCCCTGCATTGTTTCAGCCATGATTGCTACTCCCTTTGTATTGCCAACGCCGAAGCGTAGTCGTCGATAATCTTGTCCTGCTCGGCGGCCGGTCGATCTTGAAGCCTATACAACAAATCCGGCAGATCAGCCAACCGGACCGAAGCCGTCACATTCTCCCGCAGCAAACTGCGCAGCTGAACGGCGCCGGTGGCCTGTTCGTCCGGCCCTAAAACCAGCACAAATTGCGCCCCGCTTTTTCCTGCGTGTTTCATCTGAGCTTTGAGGCTTCGGTCAAGAAGATCCGTCTGCGCACGCACACCGGTCCGGCGCAAAGCAAAGCAAAGGCCGGCGGCCTGTTGTCCCGTCGAGCCGGTAACAGCCAGATAAACCGTCGGTGGTGCGGGCTGCGGCAGCTGCACCTGTTGGGCGGCAAGCTCCATCAACAACCGTTCCACACCCAGCGCAAAACCAATTCCCGGCGTGGGCGGGCCTCCGATAGCCGCAACCAGGCCGTCGTAACGTCCGCCGCCGCATATTGTGCCCTGTGTACCGACATTTTCCGAGATAAACTCAAAAACCGTCCGCGTGTAGTAATCCAGGCCACGCACGATCTTGCGATCGACGATATAGTCCAGGCCGAGACTGTCCAGATTGGCGCAAAGCCCTTGGAAATGCTCTTGGCAATCTGAACAGAGGTGGTCGAGCTGAGCCGGGGCTTCACGGGTGATGCTGCGGCAATCTGCTTCCTTGCAGTCAATAATACGCAGCGGATTCTTGACAAACCGCTCCCGGCAATTGGCGCAAAGCCGATCCAGATGCGGCTGCAGGAATTCTTTTAGTATCTCCAGATAGGATTTCCGGCAAACCGGGCAGCCGATGCTGTTGATGTGCAGGCTGGTGTGGCTCAGACCCAAGGTTTGAAAATAAAGTTGCAGGAGACTGATCAGCTCCGCATCGATAACCGGCCCGGCGGCACCGAAAGCTTCGCACCCAAACTGATGAAACTCACGGTATCGGCCTTTCTGGACATTTTCGTAGCGAAAAGCCGTGATATTGTAAAAAAGACGCACCGGAGAAGGCCAGGAAGCCATGCCGTTTTCCAAAAAGCTGCGGACGACACCGGCCGTTCCCTCCGGCCGCAAAGACATGCTGCGGCCGCCTTTATCCTCAAAAGTATACATTTCTTTCTGAACAATATCGGTCGTATCCCCAACACCACGCTGGAAGAGGCCGGTTTGCTCAAAAGTCGGAATTCGGATTTCCTGGTAACCGAAGCGCCCGCATATCTCGGCAAAGACTTGCTCGACATACTGCCAGGCGGCAACTTCGCCGGGCAATATGTCACGGGTTCCTTTTGGGGCGGCTATTTTCATGGATCATCCTCCAAGTTGAATTGTCGATATATTATACACCAAAACAGATTTCAACGATAGGCGTTCGACAGCCGGACACTTATTACCAGGTTTAAGAACAGGACACGGCTTAAAAATCTCGAAATGCATAAATCAGCATGGCCAATACCGCCGGGCCCGCGGTTTCGGTCCTCAAAATTCGCCGACCGAGTGTAACCGGCTGTATATTCAAGGCAAGGGCGGCGCTGATCTCGTCAGCGGCAAAACCGCCCTCGGGGCCGATCAGAATGCTGATTCGCGGATCGGGTTTTGGCGCGATGTTCTCCATTACGGTGCGCAGATCATTCTCTTGTTCGTTCTCCCAGGGAATCAGAGCGATGTCGGCCGACGCCGCTTCCCGGACAGCCTCCGAAAAGGGCAGCGGCAGGCACACCTCGGGGATCCGGCCACGGCCACACTGCTTTGCGGCTTCGGTAGCAATCCGTTGCCATCTGATCTGTCTTTTATTCAGATCCCGATTTTCAAGACGAAGGACGCTGTGTCGGCAGGCAGTGGGAACGATCCGCGACACACCCAGTTCGACAGCCTTTTGCATGATGCTGTCCATTCTGTCGCCTTTGGCCAGCCCCTGATAAAGTGTTACGTGGTAGCTTGGCTCACGTTGGTTGATCTGACGTTCTTTTATCACCAGGACGAGCCCGTCATCCGGCAGAAATTCGTCGATTACGCAGGTCATGTCGTTGAGCGCGCCATCGCAGACGGTCACGCTATCCCCGGCCCGCAAGCGAAGGACATCGCGGATGTGGCGATAGGAGTCACCGCGTATTACCAGCCAGTCAAGGCTTGGATCAATCGGGTCTTCAGGGAAAAATCTCGGCATGGTTTCCTCCGGATCTTGAGGCTGAACTGAATAAAGTATACGGTAACATCCGACGATCGGCAAATTATGCTATGCTGGTGGTATCCGTTCAGCAAGGTAGTTGACATGACATGAATACAAATCAATTTGAATTAATCGGCCTCGCCGGCCGGCTTCTTGCCTGGTACGACCGAGAAAAGCGCGATCTGCCCTGGCGCCGGAGCAAAGATCCTTATCGGATCTGGTTGGCGGAAATCATGTTGCAGCAAACTCAGGTGTCCGCCGTGATTCCTTATTTCGACCGGTTTTTGCAAACATGGCCACGATTATCCGACCTTGCCCGGGCTCATGACGACCAGGTCATGAAGGCGTGGGAGGGTCTGGGGTACTACTCCCGTGCCCGCAATCTCCTTGCTGCCGCCCGTTTGATTGAAACACGTTTTTCCGGCGTTATGCCCAGTGAGGAAAAAGAACTCCTGTCCCTGCCCGGTATCGGCGAATATACCGCCGCAGCTATTGCCGCGATTGCTTTCGGCCGGCCGGTCGTGGCGGTTGACGGCAATCTTGTTCGGGTTTTTGCCCGGCTTACGGCCACAGATTGGGACCCGTCCAACCTTTCTCAACGGCGTCAGGTCCGCCGGGTGGCCGAGTCCCTGTTGCCGCCCGGCCGGCCGGGTGATTACAACGAGGCACTGATGGATCTTGGCGCGACCATCTGTCTGCCACGCCGGCCCGGCTGTTCCGCGTGTCCCTTGACCGAACTATGTTTAGCTTTTCATCAAGATCAGGTTGACCGATATCCGGCCAAACCCCGCCGCAGGCCGCGACCGGTAGAAAACAAAATCGTCCTGGTCCTGATCTGGCAAAAGAAGTTTCATGTCAGCCGGCGGCCGGCACAAGGCCTTCTGGCCGGTTTGTATCAGTTTGACTGGCTATCCCCCTCCGTCCTCCGAGAAGGTCAAGCAGCGGATCTGGCGCTTGCCCAAATGTACCCCGGGGCGAAAATCAGTTGGCTGGGAGAAAAAACTCATGACTTCACCCACAGGCAATGGCAGCTTGGCGGTTACGCCGTTCAAGTCGAGGCCAGGCCGGAACTAAAAACCGGCATTTGGGTCGATCGCCGGACCTTGGCTGCACTGCCCTTTCCCGCAGCCCTGACAGGCTATCGCGAACGGGTGCTTTTGCTTTAATGCGATCATGTCACATGCTTACCGTACCGGCCAAAGCCAAATCGGAGAAAACCCGCTCCATCAGCTGATGTCCCTTTTCGTTGGGATGGATGCCGTCGGAACAGAGCAGGGACGGCATATCACGATCAGCCAGAAAGGCTTCCCGCATCGGGATATAGGCGCATTGATTGCGGTAAGCGATTCCGGTTACGGTCAAGGAATACATTTCATGATAACGATAAATCTGTTGGCAGTCGCCGAGAAAACGCATGATATTCTCCCGATCCAACCCACGGCTGGTAATAAATTCAAAATATCGCTCGGCGTGAATCGGCGGCAGTGACATCAAAAGCGGCGTGATCCCATGCTTGCGGATCAAGTCGACCATTTCCTGCAGATTGGTTTTAAATCGTTCAATGGGTGTGTTCGGTTGGTGCGGCAATTTCGGATCCTGCGACACCTCTTCCCAGTTAAAATCACAATCGTTGCCACCGTATTCCAGGAGCAGATAATCGCAGTCCAAACCTTTTTGCAAAGATTTTTCCAATGTCTCCCTGCCTTTTTCAATGGTGCTGCCGAAGCGCGAGCGGTTGAGAATCTTGAGTCCCAATGCCTTTGTGATCAGGTTGCCGCAGTTTTCCGCCAACAACCGGTAGGTTCCGCGAATTTCGTCAAAAATAACGCCTTTGAGGACCGAATCGCCCCAGACACCGATACTTTTTCGCAAATCAAACATGTTCGTCACCTCTTTTTAGCTCTTTGCCGAAAATTAACCACGGAGAACCGGCTGGCGGGCCGCTCTCAATTCGTCGGGCCGGCTGACCGGCGTGTTGTGCGGAGCCATGTGCAGCAGCTCGGGTTGTGTTTTGGCCTCATGGGCAATGGCCAGGAATGCTTCGGCCAATGCATCAAGGCTTTCCCGGTCCTCGCTTTCGGTCGGTTCGATCATCATGGCTTCTTTGACCGTCAAGGGGAAATAAACCGTCGGCGGATGAAATCCATAATCAATTAGGCGTTTGGCCACATCCATGGCCGACACACCATAAGGTTTGAGATTGCCGGCGGACAGAACAAATTCATGCATGCAAGGCGTCTTGTACGGCATGTCGAATGCCCGGCTCAAGCGACTTTGCAGATATCGGGCATTGGCCACGGCGGATTCTGAAACCTCACGCATGCCGCCGGTTCCGTTGGCCAGAATATAGGCGTACGCACGGATCAAGACCGAAAAGCTGGCATGGAAGCCCCTTACCCGGCCGATGCTCAACGGACGCTGCTCATCCAGAAACAGACGACCATCAGCCGTGGAACTGACAACCGGAACCGGGAGAAAAGGCTCAAGAAAAGATGCCACGCCGATCGGGCCGGCACCGGGGCCTCCGCCGCCGTGGGGGGAGCTGAAACTCTTATGCAAATTAAGGTGAACGATGTCAAAGCCCATATCACCGGGACGTGCCTGCATCAGAATGGCATTGATATTGGCGCCATCATAGTAAAGCAGGCCGCCTGCCTCGTGAACCCGGTCGGCGATCCGGCGGATGTCCTTTTCAAAAAGTCCAAGGGTGTTGGGACATGTCAGCATGAGACCGGCGGTTTCATCGTCGAGGGCCTCCTCAAGGGCATCGAGGTCGACCATACCATCCGGTCCCGATCGGATTTCCCGTATCTCAAAGCCGACCATCGCAGCCGATGCCGGGTTGGTGCCATGAGCCGTGTCGGGAATAATAATCGTACGTCGCTTATGATCGTTGCGGCTGAGGTGCCATGCCCGCATCAGCAGCAGGCCGGTCAACTCTCCGTGTGCTCCGGCGGCCGGCTGGAAGGTCATCCGGTCAACGCCGCAGATCATGCACAGCTGTTTTTCCAGCTCGGCCAGCAGTTCAAGACACCCCTGGGTGGTTTCCGGAATCTGAAGAGGGTGAACACCGGCAAAGCCCGGTAGAGCCGCAAGATCTTCATGTACTTTGGGATTGTATTTCATGGTGCACGAGCCAAGGGGATAAGGCCCGTTGTCCACACCGTAATTTTTGCCGGACAGTCCCGTGTAATGGCGGACAACCTGATTCTCCGCCAGGTTCGGGATTTCCGGCGGTGCCGGCCGCAGATTTTCCGATCCCAGCACAGCCGCCAGATCCATCGGAGCCGAATCATCCGCCGGAAGCAGACGACAGGTCGCCTCCCGCCCCTCGTACTCAAAAATTAATTTAACCGGAGCATCGGCTTTCATGATTTCCACCCCCTGTCCCGACGATAAGCGCCAATCAGATCGATCAGGCAATCCATGTCCGATTGGCGGCGTTTCTCGGTTACGGCCAAAAGCCATCCCCCCGGGATAGCCGATCCGGCCGCCGGACCGGCCAGATCCAAGCCGCCGATTACCCCCTGCGCGGCCAAATAACGATTCAGATCCGTACAGGTCGTTTCAGGCCAGGATTCAGGGTTCATTCGGACGGCGAATTCCCGGAAGAAAGGGCGATCATGAACCGGCAAAAACCAGCCGGTTTCACAAAGGGCCTGACGCAGGGCAGCGGCTTTACGAGCCGATTGGCCGGCGGCTTCCACCAAGCCGTTTGCTCCGAGCAGCGCGGCCTGCATGGTGACCGCCAAAGCGCATAGCGCCTGATTGGTGCAGATGTTCGAAGTGGCTTTTTCACGCCGGATATGCTGCTCCCGCGCCTGAATGGTCAGGACAAAAGTTCGCCTGCCGTGCCGGTCCACCGTTTCACCGCAGATTCGGCCGGGCATGCGGCGCAAGAGGGATTGGCGGGCGGCCAGATAGCCGGCGTAGGGACCGCCAAAAGACAGCGGCAGACCCAAAGATTGCGCATCACCCACAGCGATATCCATACCGGCTTGACCGGGAGTTTTGAGAACAGCCAAACTGAGCAGATCGCAGCCGGCGATGGCCAGCGCGCCGGCCTGATGGGCCAGCTCGGCAATAGCGGGCAGATCCTCGATCAGTCCGAAGAAGTTGGGGCTTTGCACCAGTACAGCCGCCGTCTGCTCATCCGGCGGTTGATTGGCCAACGCGCCGGCCCAGGATCCATCCGGATCGGCCGGCAAAACATCAACGATTCCGCCGTTGGGCGGCAGATAGGTGGCGATGACCTCCCGGGTATGCGGGTGAACGGTATCGGCCACGATAATGCGGTTGCGTCCGGTGGCCCGGCAGGCCATCAGCAAAGCTTCGGCCGCCGCGGTTGCGCCGTCATACATCGATGAGTTGGCGATATCCAGATCGGTCATACGACAGACCAAGCTCTGAAATTCAAAAATCCCCTGTAAAGTTCCCTGACTGACTTCCGGCTGATACGGCGTATAGGAGGTATAGAACTCCTGACGAAGCAGAAGATGGCGGATGGCGGCCGGCTGGTAATGATCATAGGCTCCGGCGCCAAGAAAACAGATATGGTCGGCGGCCGGCAGATTACGATCAGCCATTGCCCGCAACCGGTTGATCAGGTCGGGCTCATTGAGCGGACCATCCAGCTGCGGGCAACCGTCCGGATAATCCAAACGGAGATCCTGCGGCACACTGTCAAAAAGCCGCTCCGGCGGTGGCAACCCGGCATCGGACAGCATTTGAGCCCGCAATTCACGGTTTGAGGGAACAAAGCCTGCCATGCTCAACCCTCCGAGGCACAAAAGTCTTCATAGGCCGCCGCGTCCATCAGATCATCAAGCTCGGAAAGATGATCCGGTCGGATCACCACAAACCAGACAGCATAAGGATCAGCCGTCAGCTGGTCTAATTCATCCCCTATTTCCGTCCGCGATTCGACAATCTCGCCTGTGAGCGGGCTCAGAATATCAGCCGCAACCTTAACCGACTCGATGGCACCGACAGACTGGCCGGGCACAACACGCCGGCCGGATGAAACGGCTTCGGCGAATACAAGTTCACCCAGCTCGTTTCGGGCATAATCGGTGATGCCGATCGTTGCCAGGCCGTCGGCAAACCGCACCCATTCGTGACTGCGTGTGTACAAAAGATCTTCCTTGACAATAGCCATTTTTCATCCTCCTAAATGATGCTTTTTTAACTACGTTTGACAAAGGGCAGGGAACAAACCTCAAAGGGCTCGTCCTTGTCCCGGATCCGAACCAGGACGCTGCCATCGATCGTCGTTGTTGTTTCCACCGACGCCAAGGCAATACCCCGCTCAAGGGTCGGTGAATAGCCACCGGAAGTCACCGTTCCGATCGGTTTGCCGGCTTGGATCAGCGGATAACCCTGTCGAGGAATGGTTCGGCCAAGCGCTTTCAATCCGATTAATTGTCTGGATTGGCCGACGGACGACAAGGCTTCCTGTCCGACAAAGCCGGGCTGCGGCTTGGCGGTAAAAACAAACCTCTCCAAACCGGCATCCAGGGGGCTTATGTCCGGAGAAAGCTCATGACCGTAGAGCGGCAAAGCCGCTTCGAGACGCAGAGTATCTCTGGCGCCCAGGCCCGCCGGAGTGGCGCCGGCCGCCAGCAACTTTTGCCAGAGATCACGTGCTTGAGCCGGTGGCAGATAAATTTCGAAGCCATCTTCTCCGGTGTAGCCGGTTCGTGAAACCAGCCAATCAGGCGCCGAAGCCGGTTGTAAAAAACGGAACGGCCGCAACTGTGAAGTTTCCGGGATGATGGGAGATAAAATATCTTTGGCATTCGGTCCCTGCAAAGCCAATTGGGCATAGTCCGCCGAGCAATCGTCGATTTGCGGCAGAGGCTTTCCTGTCGCCGCCCAGGTGGTCTTGGCAACGAACCGCATATGGGCCAAATCCGCGGCCGTATTCGCTGCGTTGACCACCAGTAAATAGCGGTCTTCAGATAACGGATAGGCCAGCAGGTCGTCAACGGTTCCACCCTTTTCATTGCACATGGGTGAATAAAGAGCCCGCCCGGGCTGAGTCCCGCTCATGTTCCGCGTGAGGAGATAATCGAGAAATTCGAAGGCACCCGGACCGGAAACCAGGATCTCGCCCATATGGGACACATCAAACAATCCGACCGACCGGCGCACGGCCAGATGTTCCTCGCGAATGCCGGAATACTGCATCGGCAAGCGCCAGCCGGCAAAATCCATCATTTTAGCACCCAGCTCCAAATGTGCGTCATAGAGGGGTGTTTTACGTTGTTCGCTGCTCAAAGGGGATTCTCCTTTACTTTCAATAGGGAATATGTCGGATATCCGGTCAGTTTTTCCCGACCGCCCAGACCGTCGAGCTCGATAAAAAAGGCAACGGCAGCCACTTCACCACCCAATTCTTCAACCAAATGACAGTTGGCCAGCGCCGTACCGCCCGTTGCCACCAGATCGTCGACAATCAATACTTTCATGCCCGGTTCAATGGCATCCACATGAAGCTCGAGAACATCGGTCCCGTATTCCAGTTCATACTGTATCTCAACGGTTTCGGCCGGTAGTTTTCCCTTTTTACGTACCGGTGCAAAACCGCGTCCGGTTGCGTAGGCCAACGGTGCGCCCACCAAAAATCCGCGGGATTCGGAACCAATGATCAAATCGAAATCAATCGGCCGAACCAGCTCGGCCATACGGTCGATGGCCAATTTAAAGGCTTGGGCATTTTTGAGCACGGTGGTAATGTCAATAAAGTCGACGCAGGCCTTGGGGAAATTGGCAACGTGCCGAAGCTCTTTTACCAGATCCATGGCAAACAATTCCTCCATAAAATGATCAGCCTGAGACAACTGCGTCGCAGGCCACTAACATTATACCTTAAAGTCCGATGATAATCTGCCTTTCGGTTGGATCTCGTTCAATTTTTTCTTCTTGCCCCTTGGATCCGACAGCCCTGATGGTTATTGATTGTTTTTGATAATTGACATAAGATGAAGGTGCAGATCCCCTTGCCAGTTGTTTTTGACCAAGCTGAACACCAATACAGATATGAAAGAAGGGTATACTATGAAACGTCTGATGATTTTCCTGTTATGCCTGACTCTGTCGGCTCTCATTTTTGCCGGTTGTGCCTCTTCCTCTTATCCGATCAAAGATGGATCCAATGCGCAGGCGCCAAGCAACGTCGCCCCCCCTCTTGATTCCAAGGGTAGTCCCAGAGAGGATTTCACCGAAACGCCCGCCGGTGCCCTGGCCATTCAGCGAAAAGTCGTCAAAAATGCCTCCCTCACTCTGGAAGCCGTAAATGTCAGTGACGCCTACGCCGCCATTTTGCGTTATGTTGAAGATCTGGGCGGCTATGAGTTTAGTCGCTCGCAACAAGTTCGTGAGGACATAACAACCATCTATGCCGTAATTAAAATCAATCCGGAGCAGCTGGATACCGTGATCAGCCACATCGGTACTTTATGCCGGATTGTCAACACCCAAACTTCCAGCAACGACATCACGGCTGACTACTATGACGCTAAAACACGCTTGGCAACCATGGAAAAAGCCTTGGCAACCTACTATAACTTTTTGGAATCGGCTGAAAATATTGAGGAAAGCCTTCTGGTTCAACAGCAGATCAATGAATTGACCGTCAAGATCGAATCCCTCAAAGGGCAAATCAACATGTGGGACAGCATTTTGGCCGAATCCACCCTTGACATCACATTGCGGCAGTTGTCCGATCCCGTGCAGACACGTCGGGAAATCAGTTGGTCCACCCTGTCTTTCGATGACATGGGGTACCTGATCAAAACCGGTTTGAATTGGCTGCTCAACACCGTCGCCGTTGTGCTGCAATGGCTGGCGATCATTCTGGCCATCCTCTCTCCCCTTCTGATCGTCGCGGCAATCGTGCTGGTCCTGATTTTCCGTCGTCGTCGCCGGAAAAGGATTTTATTAGAAAAAAGCCAGCAAACACATCCGGCTGACCCTAATCAAGGTCGTGAAAACTGAGCGGATCGGCAGATAAACAAGGTGGACACCGGACCGCCATGATACGTTCCTTTTAGCAATCAACCCGGCGAAATACCGCCGCGCACCATCCGGAACGCTCACGTTGGACCAAAAGCTCCAACCCGGCTTGGCGAGCAGCCGTTTCGACATAAGAAAATTTATCCTTGATGATACCCGATGCGATAAAAAGGCCGTCTTTTGCCAGCCGACCCGGAATGGAAGGAGCAATCGCGGCGATCACATCGGCAATAATATTGGCGACGATCAAGTCATAGGTTTCGCAGAGGGCATCGCCAATCTCTCCGGCGTGACAATGAACTTGGACGCCGTTTTGCGCGCAATTGGCTTTCGCAACCTCCACTGCCAGCGGGTCGATGTCGATGGCTTCGATCAAGCCGGCATCCAGCTTGGCCGCAATAATGGCCAGAATGCCGCTGCCGGTTCCGAGATCCAGCACACGATCTTCCGACTCTACCAATTCATCTAAAAATTCGGCGCAAAGCGCCGTGGTTTCGTGCGTACCGGTTCCGAAGGCGCTGCCCGGATCGAGGCTGACGACAATTTCATCCGGAGCGGGCGAATAATCAAGCCAGCTGGGATTGATAACCAAACGGTCGGTCAGATGAATGGTCTGATAGTGTTTTTTCCAGTTTTCCGCCCAGTCTTCTTCATGAATTTCTCGAAAGCCCAGATAGCCGGCTCCCAGATCAAGGAAGCGAGAAAAATCCCGGATTCTATCACGGATCATGGCTTCGAGATTTTTCAGCGGGATAAAAGTTTTTGGGGCATTATCGTAAAGCTCGGCTGCAAATAGACCCGAATCCCGGTTGCAGCGTACACCCTCCGGAAATTCAACAAAGTAAGCGCAGACCCGAACGGTTTCATCCAGTTCATCCAGAAAATCCGAATCTGCGTAATGGAGGCTGCCCGGAGCAAACAATAACGCCCTGATTTCCCGGGCATCTTGGACTTCAACGCCCTCGGCACCGAGTCCGGACAGATAGTCCACCAACAAATCGGCAGCTTCATGAGTAGTGGCAAAATCCAAAGCCAGCCAGCGCATCATGGTCACCCTTGATATTTCCGCTTATTTAAAGAGATCTCTGATTTTATTGAAAAAGGATCCTCTTTTTTGATAATTCTTCTCGCTGCAGCTCTCCTCAAACCGGCGGAGCTGTTCTTTTTGATCTTCGTCCAGATTGCGCGGCACCTCCAGGATGACACGGAAGAGATGATCGCCGCGCACGTTGGATCGATTGAGATGAGGAATACCTTTGTTGCGCAACGTAAAGGTATCGTTGGGTTGTGTTCCCTCCTTGAGACGATACTGGAAGGGCCCGTCAATCGTAGGAACCTCAAGGTCCGCGCCCAGCGCGGCCTGAGTAAAGGTAATGGGTACTTCACAATAGGTGTTGTAGCCGTCCCGTTTAAAAATCGGATGGGGACGGACGGTGATCTCAATATAAAGATCCCCGTAAGGGCCGCCCAGCAGGCCCGGCTCGCCTTCACCACGCATGGTCAGCATCTCGCCTTGATTAACGCCGGCCGGAATCTGCACACGAAGAGTTTTGGATTTTTGTCGGCGACCCTTGCCGTTGCAAGCTGAGCAGGGATTTTTGACGATGGTGCCCTTGCCGTTACAGGTCGGGCAGGTGCGAGAGGTCATTACCGTACCAAACATTGTCTGCTGGCGTTGGTTGACCTGGCCGGTCCCTTGGCAGGCCGTGCATTGATCCGGCTGCGTACCGTCCCGGGTGCCGGTTCCCTTGCAGGTATCGCAATGATCTTCCTTGTTAACGGTTATTTTGCGTTCGACGCCAAAAGCCGCCTCCATAAACTCCAAAGTCATACGATACCGGAGGTTGGCACCTCGCTGCGGCCCGCTTCTCCTGCGTGAACCGCCGCCGAAACCACCGAAGAAAGACCCGAAAATATCTTCCAGATCAATATCAAATCCCGCACCACCGAAGCCGCCAAAACCACCAAAGCCCTGTCCGTCGACGCCGGCATGGCCAAACTGGTCGTAAGCCTTCCGTTTTTCCGGATCGCTGAGGACGGCGTAGGCTTCGTTGGCTTCTTTAAACTTCGCCTCGGATTCTTTATCCCCGGGATTCAGATCGGGATGATGTTTTTTGGCCAGGTTGCGGTAAGCTCTCTTGAGTTCATCATCCCCGGCGCTGCGAGAAACACCGAGAATTTCGTAATAGTCCCTTTTTTCGGGCACGGTGCAAAGTCCTCCTTGTAGAAAGGGCAAACCGCCCAATCGATTAAGAAGGGCGGATCACCCACGATCTATTCTATGAGTATCAGGTCATCAGTCTCCGCCGGCGTCTTTGAAGTCACCGTCAAAACCGGCTTGATCCGAACCGTCGGTTGACCCGCCAAAATCCTGTGGGCCACCGGTATGGCCGGCGTCGCCATGTTGCTGATAAAGTTTTTCGCTGGCTTTGAAAAAGGCCTGCTGCAAAGCTTCGGTGTCATCTTTCATTGCTTGAATGTCATTTGCCGACATGCTTTTTCTGAGCTTTTCGATGGCGGATTCGATGGCAGATTTTTCCTCCGCGTCTAATTTGTCGCCAACATCCTTCAATGTTTTTTCCGCCTGATACACGGCTGAATCAGCCGCATTGCGGGTATCAATCTCTTCCTTTTTAGCCTTGTCTTCGGAAGCGAAGCGCTCGGCTTCCTTTACCGCCTTTTGGATCTCATCCTCGGTCAGGTTGGTCGACGCGGTGATCGTGATGTGCTGCTCACGGTTGGTGCCCAGATCCTTGGCGGACACGTGAACAATACCGTTCGCATCAATATCAAACGTCACTTCGATCTGCGGTACACCGCGGGGCGCCGGCGCAATGCCGTCAAGATTGAACCGGCCGAGGGTTTTGTTGTGCTGCGCCAACTCACGCTCTCCTTGCAGGACATGAACCTCAACTTGAGTCTGGCCATCCGCGGCAGTGGAGAAAATCTGGCTTTTTTTGGTCGGGATGGTGGTATTCCGATCAATAATCCGGGTAAACACACCACCCATTGTTTCGATTCCCAAAGACAGCGGTGTGACATCAAGCAACAGCAGGCCGGTCACATCACCGGTCAGGACCGCTGCCTGAATGGCGGCTCCGATGGCGACACATTCGTCAGGATTGATTCCCTTGAACGGGTCTTTGCCAAAAAGCTGGCGAACCATCTCTTGCACGGCCGGGGTCCGGGTAGAACCGCCAACCAGCAATATTTTGTCAATGTCCTGCGGGCTGAGTCCCGAATCGGAAAGAGCACGCTGGGTCGGCCCCTTGGTCTTTTCGACCAGATCCGACGTCAGTTCATCAAATTTTGCCCTCGTCAATGCGGTGTCCAGGTGTTTGGGGCCACTGGCATCAGCCGTGATATAGGGCAGGTTGATGCTGGTTGTGGTCACACCGGACAGTTCAATTTTGGCTTTTTCGGCGGCTTCGCGCAAACGCTGCATCGCCATCTTGTCATTGCGCAGGTCAACACCCTGCTCACGTTTAAAATTGTCGACCAGCCAGTCGACAATTTTCATGTCGAAATCATCGCCGCCCAGACGGTTGTTGCCGTTGGTTGCCAAAACTTCAAACACGCCGTCGCCGATTTCAAGGATGGAGACGTCGAAGGTTCCGCCGCCCAGGTCAAAGACCAAAATTTTCTGATCGGCTTCCTTGTCAAGTCCGTAGGCCAGTGAAGCCGCCGTCGGCTCATTGATGATCCTAAGGACCTCAAGACCGGCGATCCTGCCGGCATCCTTGGTCGCTTGACGCTGCGAGTCACTAAAATAGGCCGGAACCGTAATAACGGCCTGTGTTACCGTTTCACCAAGATAAGCCTCCGCGTCGGCTTTGAGTTTTTGCAAAACCATGGCTGAGATTTCCTGTGGTGTATAATTTTTGTTGTCGATGGCGACTTTATGACCGGTGCCCATTTCGCGTTTAATCGACATCACGGTGCGGTCGGGATTGGTGACCGCCTGCCGCTTGGCCACTTGGCCGACCAAGCGTTCGCCGGTTTTGGAAAATGCGACAATGGACGGGGTTGTGCGACTGCCTTCCGCATTGGGAATAACGACTGGTTCTCCACCCTCCATAACCGCTACACAAGAATTGGTTGTACCCAGATCAATACCGATAACTTTTGCCATATGATTTCCCTCCATAGATAATGGGTGTTTAACTATTTAAATTTATGCTTAAAGCCGAGACGGCCGATTTTTCACTTAATTTGCGACCTTGACGACACTGTGGCGGATCACCCGGTCCTCACGCCGGTAACCGGTCTGAAGTTCTTCGACCACTGTTGACGGCCCAACATCGTCATCCTGGACGTGCATAACCGCCTCGTGCAGGCTCGGGTCAAAAGATTGCCCGACGCAGTCAATCTTGGAAACGCACAGGCGTTCCAGCACCTGCTCCACCTGACGCTGGATCATTTCAATGCCTTCGGCCACTTTCCTGGCCTCTTCGGTTTCATATAATGCGGCCGCCCGACCGGCTCGCTCGATATTGTCAATCACCGGCAGGATGTCCTTGACGACCGCCACAACGGAGTCGGAATAAATGGCATCCTTTTCCTTCTGACTGCGTTTGCGAAAATTGTCATACTCCGCAGCCAGCCGCAGATGTTTTTCCGATAAAGTGCTAAAATCTTTTTCTTTTGAAGCCAGGGCCTCTTGTAATTGCGCTAACTGCTGATCGACCGTGGTTTTCTCGGATGCTTCGGTCACCGGATCTTTTTCGGCAACGGATTCGGCCTGACCAGCATCATTTGCCGGAGGCACGGCCGACTCGCCATGACCGGTGCCTTTATTCTTTTTCATTTTTGATGAACCTCCATTCTGTCCTCACCGGTGGTAAGGCGCCTGATTTCTTCATTCAAAATTTGCTTAATAAAGCTGATATTGGATATGACTTTGCCATAAGCCATTCGACGCGGGCCGATAACACCGATGCGTCCGGCTACGACGTCGCCCATCTTATAGGTTGTAGTCACAAAACTACAGTCTGTCAAGCCCTCCAACATAATTTCCTGGCCGATGCGAACGACATAGGAAGCTTGCGGCCGAGTCGGAGATCGCTTAATTTGGCCGTCCGAACCACTTTCCGCATCACCGTCGATCATGAGCGGCTGCTCTTTGAGTTCGGTCATGTAACCGGCAATAATTCCGTCACGATTGAGAATGTCGAGATATTCCCGCGCCTTGTGAACGTCCTGAAATTCGGGATACGACAAAAGCTTGTGGGAACCTTCCATGTAGACCTCAAGATTATCGGCCTGTTTGATGGCGACATAAGCTTCATACATAACCTGATTCAACAGGTTTTCCGGCAAACGAATATTTCTGGCGGCCGTGGCCACCGTTACCAAAGTAATATCATCCAGTTTCATGCCGGAAAGTCCTTCTTCGATCGCAGCCGCAATCTGAACAAGTTGAGACGCATCCAGCACCTCCGGTACACGAGCCAGCCTATCCTTGACCACACCGGCCGACAGCACCACGACCACCAGGGCGCGGCCGGGCTCAATCATCAGCATTTTGATCTGCTGCAAATGGCTATGGTTAAGCTTGGGCGAAAGGGCCAGCGACGTGTATCCTGTTTTTTCCGAAAGCAGCGTGGATGCTGTACGGATCATGCCGGTCAGCTCGTCCAAGCTGTCCCGCATGACCACACGGATCTTTTCTTCCTCGGCAGCGGTCAGGTCTTCAACCTGAAGCAGGCTGTCAACGTAAGCGCGATATCCCTTATCTGACGGAATGCGGCCGGCAGAGGTGTGGGGCTGCTCAAGATAACCCTGTTCCTCCAGCTCGGCCATTTCGTTGCGGATCGTTGCCGAACTGACGTTAAAGTGGTATCGATTGACCAGGGCTTTGGATCCAACCGGTTCGGCCGTGGCAATATAGTCGTCAACAACTGCCTTAAGAATATTCTTCTTACGCTCATCCAATGGCATGTCGGCGGTTCCCTCCCGGTACAAATTAGCACTCTAAGCTCGAGAGTGCTAATGACAATTTACCACTTCCCCACTGCTTTTGTCAATCTTCAATTAAGGAAAAAGAAAAGCGAGCTTGTGAATCTTTCGTGAACCGACTCGGCGCTTAAATAAATTCCAGTAAAACCTGATTGGCCAAATCAAGACCGGTCGAGGTCAACCGAACACTTCCACGATCAAATATCAACAGACCACGCTGTGTCAGTCGGCTGATCTGCGGGCCAAAAACATCTTGAAGTTCAACACCGAAGCGGTGGTGAAATTTTTCGGCTGAAACGCCTGACAGCAGGCGAAGACCAAGCAACATCATTTCTTTCATGGCACCTTTCCGGTCGATGGTTTCCAACTCTGTGGACAAAAAAGATTGATCCGGCAGGTCGGCTTGAGACCGCCCCCAGCCTTGCAGATAAACAGCCAAATCTGTCGTGTTGGCCCGACGGACACCCCGGGTAAAGGCATGGGCGGATACGCCAAAGCCGTAATATGAATTGCCATGCCAGTAAACCAGATTGTGGCGGCATTCTCTGCCCGGAAAGGCGGCATTGCTGATCTCATAATGAGTCATCCCTGCAGCTGTCACCAATTCAATGATGCGCCGATACTGGGCACGTTCACTGTCCTCATCCGGCAGCAAGTGCGGCGCGGCCTCCAGCATGGCTTGAATCGGCGTGTTCTCTTCCACAATCAAGGAATAAAAAGAAAGATGCTCAATGGGTAGACCCAGCAGCTGACAAACGGTCTGTTCTACATCCTCAAGCGTTTGCCCGGGCAGGCCGAACATGATATCGGTGTTGATCGATGTAAAGCCGGCAGCCCGGGCCATGTCGATGCCGGCCAGAAAATCATCCGGGGTGTGGGTACGGCCAAGCCATCTGAGCAAATGAGGCTGCATGGCCTGCAACCCGAAACTCAGGCGGTTGAAACCGGCCAGACGCAACTCGGCCAGTCCGTCAGCGGTCACCGTGCCGGGATTGGCCTCCAGAGAAATCTCCGCCTCCGGTTCCCAGCCAAAATTTTCCCGAATGGTATCCAGAATCCGGATCAACCGACGCGGAGGCAGAATTGTCGGCGTGCCGCCGCCAAAGAATATTGTCCGCAGCGGCACCCTGCTCTTTTGTCCGGAAGTATTTTGGCCCATCCGGCTGATTTCCCGGCAGAGTGCGTTGACATAAGCCGACAAGCTTGTTTCTGCCGGATCGGGAAAAGAGCAAAAGTCACAATAATAACACTTGCTGCGACAAAATGGGATATGAATGTACGCGGCGTAAATCGGATCGTCGGGCAGAAAAGGTTCGGTCGGTGGAAAGGGCCCATGCACTTCTGCTTTACCGGGCGTCTGCGTCATGGTTACCCTTGGCAAGGGCCTCGAGAATGATAAAGGCCGTGTTGTTGATGCGACGCGTCAGCTGGTCGTCCAGAGGTCTGTCAGTCACTCTGGCCGCCGAGGAGCGGGTTGAATTTAATAGCTGCTCAAGAAAATCAGTGGAGTCAAATCCGGTACCTCGAATCCGACCATTGGTTGCTCCGAAAGCCGGGTTGTGGCTCTCTTTCATTTCGGCAACGGATTTTTCGTCGTAGTCATAGGATTCAAAAAAGACAATAGGAATTCCCAGTTCATCAAAGGGCAGATAATCGGAATCATTGAGCGACCATTCCCGATAGACAACCGGCTCCGCATAGCCTTCAAGCTCCATGAGGAATGACGATTGATTGGTGTATAACATATAACGATTATTGCTATAAAGCAGATTTTCGAAAAAGACATCGGTGGCCTCGTAAAGCTTGCGCCGTTTTTCATAATCCTTTCGGTCGCCACCCAAAATACTGTTGCGTCCGGAATGGGCATAGACTTTATCGCCTGCGTAGATGGAATCAATACAATACATCGCATCCGTGGCGGCGATTTCAGCCCGACTCAGCTGACCGGCAAAAAATCGCGAGCCGGCCTGATCGGCTGATCCGGCACCAAAGGCAACCAAAACCACATCATAACCCAGATCGTAATTTTTCAACTCACGGGCAATGGTCATCAGGGCAGCCACTCCGGAGGCATTGTCTTGTATGCCGGTGTATTCGGCCAACGAGGGACCGCTGCCGCCGGACGGTTTTTCCGATTCCGTCGCTTTGGTTTCTGCGGCGGCAGCCTCTATTTCTTCGATCGAGACCGGTGTGTCGTAGTGCGCGCCGATGATAACCTGCTTGCGAAACCGGGTTTGTTGGCCATCGACTCCGGTACGGGTGAATCCCTTCCCTTCGACAAAAACAGCAATGTTGCGGGAGGACGGGGCCTTTTGCACGGTGATATCGGTATCATCAGCAGCAGATTCCGGCTCCTGATCTTCCATGGGCTCCACGGGCAACGTAAATGTGGTCACAACGGGAGCATATCCCATCTCTTTCAGTGTTTTGATGATGAAATCGCCGGCCGCATGCTCCTGATCGGAGCCGGGACCGCGACCGGGATATGTCCGGGCAAACCGTCTGGCAAATTGGGATCCGTCTTTTCCGTAATCGGCCACCGGCAGTTTCTCATCTTCGACACTATCACAAGCAGCCGACAGCAAAGACAGCAACAGCAAGAGAATAACCGGCAAAACAAAACGCCGTGAACCAGAGGATCTTGATACTTTCAGCATGTATTTCGTGCCTCCATCAAAAACACTATCATTTTACTTGTTGTCTGAGGGAAGCGCAAGATAAGCCATCAAAACCTAAGTCGAGCGCAACGCCTGGTCAAGATCGGCAATCAGGTCCTCTGCATCTTCGAGGCCGATAGAGAGGCGGATAAGATCCGGCGTAATGCCTCCGGCTTGTAACTCTGCATCAGACATTTGTGAATGCGTTGTACTGGCCGGATGGATCACCAGGGATTTCGCATCGGCAACATTGGCAAGCAAGGAAAAAAGCTCCAAATGATCGATAAAGCGAACAGCAGCTTCACGTCCACCCTTAACGCCAAAGGCAAAGATCGAGCCGGCCCCGTTGGG
>JAAYPL010000176.1 GCA_012519875.1 Clostridiaceae bacterium
ATGTCTGGATCTGGTATAGGAAACCGAACTTAAACGGAACCCCGTTTGAAGAGTTGAATACCGTCAACATTAATGGAATCACTTGGAAATAGAGTCGATGGCATGATCCCGTTTGATTTCAAAGGAGCAATCATGATGATAAAAATAAGAACGTATAAAAATAAACTCGGTAAAACCGGCATGACCCTGGTGGAAATTGTTTTGGCGATGGCCATCTTGAGTCTGGTTATCATCTTGATGACACCGGTTCTGGTCAGCGGTTTTAACATGATAACCCTCTCCGGAAACCGCCATGTCAATGCCAAAAATGTTGCCGGAGAGGTAGAGAACAATTTGGCCGGTGAAACCGTAACCGCCAGTCTCCATGATATCAGCATCCAGCTTCCGGGCGATATTGCGGTTGACGGCAAAAGCTATACCCTGAGTCAAGGCAACGGCGCACGACAGGCTGACCTGAATGGATATATTATTGATTCCATTCCGTTCTTTGATCCACCTTCAGCTAACACAACAGCCACGGGGGCAACTTCAGATCCGGCCGGCAACACTGAAACAAGTTCACCAGTTTCATTGGCAATGGTTACTGTTGATGTATCCGATTGGCGTAAGGATACTCCTTATGGTATTCTGCTACAGACCACATCGGCGATGGAATATCAGATCTATCGAGTCGGTAGTTCTCCTCCCCAAAACTGGATAACTTGCAGTGAACTGCAGACCCAGATTGTGATTCCCGAGATTCCCATCAGCGAGCATGCTCAGGACAAGGGTTATCAAGTTGTTATCCGACCAATAGATGACGACACCAATAGAAAGGATCTGCACATCCGGTCGGCGCCTCCAGTTGCCTTTGAAAAAAAAGGTAACGACTTCAACCTTTATATCTATAATTCAACAAAAGGCAAATGGGATGCAGTCAAAAAGGATGACAATATCCAGCGAATCCGATTTCTAGAAGATCCTTGGACGCCTGATTCAGGAAAGAAATTCACAGCCCCCGATGCAAATTATATCTACGCTCGGTATGCCGCCAGCAACGACTTAGCACCCTCCCTCCCGCGCCATGTCGGACCCCGATAAAGAGAGGCGCAGCGCACCGATGTTGAAACATACAAAAAAAGGCTTCACACTGATTGAACTTATCCTCGTCGTAGCGATCTTGGGCGTTGTTGTCGCCGCCATCATGACGTTTTTTCAATTTACCACACGTTCTTATACCTCCTCCGATTTGCGCTCACGACAGCAATATGAATCCCGCATGGCAATGGATCAGGTCAAAAAAAAGCTTGGTATCGGTAAAAATGTCGTCATTCGGGATGTGATCCCGGCGACACTCCCAACCGACGGCGGGTACTGCTATTATGACTCCACTGCACATTTGCTTCGCCTGCGTTCCATTGATGGACGAGAATTTAACCTGATGACCAATCTACCCTCCCATTTGTCCGTTAAAGTGTATTTCGTACCAGTCAAGGTTGGTGCCGATTCCTATGATACGGTTCGTCTGGAATGGCAGGTTGGTGATTACGGTCTAAACACCGATGTCTTCATTCAAAACAGGGCCGCGCATCTTGGCAGTGTCACGACGAGCTATGATATCGGAGATACCGAAACACTACCCGGAATCTTTATCGAGTTTAATTAATTCGCGCAAGAACAAGAAACACAAAACAGGTGGCTGAATTGCCGCCTGTTTTGTGTTTTACGAGCTTCATTCTGGAAACAACTACGCTGTTTCGGGCTCGGTCTCATCATCCACAGTTTCCGTGGATTCAGGCTCCGGGACTGGGGGGAGTGACAAAAGGATTTTCCGTGGTTGAC
>JAAYPL010000177.1 GCA_012519875.1 Clostridiaceae bacterium
TCACGCGGCACTTTCTTTTCGGTGTTGGCTACTTTGCTGAGAGGAACCAGGTTGATTTCGCATTGATACGGTCCTTCGGCCGGCCGCTGAAAACCGACCATCAAGTCGGTCATGCCATCAACGGCACAACGGACAGCGGTCTGTCCGGCAAGGAATGCCTCCTCGACATCGGTCAGAGAAGCTAGGTGGGCGGCGCAGCGTTGCATCAGGGAAAATTCGATGGCACGCACTTTACAGTCAATTTTATCTCTTAAATAATCTGCCAAAACGCTGGCGGTACCTCCCATTTGCTTGTGTCCGAAGGCATCCACCCTTAATTCGCCGACCAGCTCGGGGATATACTTGCCTTCGCGGGTCTTAACACCCTCGGAAACAGCAACAATAACTTTATTTTCCTTTTGATAGATGCGCTGGACATCTCTCAACATTTTTTCGAGATCAAAATCAACCTCAGGCAGATAGATCAAATCCGGTCCGTAGCCTTTGTAACTGGCCAAAGCAGCCGATGCTGCCAGCCAACCGGCATTGCGCCCCATGATTTCGATAACGGTGATCATGCCGGTGTCATAGACGCGTGCATCCAAGTAAACTTCCATACATGTGGTGGCGATGTATTTGGCAGCCGAGGCAAAGCCGGGGCAGTGATCCGTGCCATACAGATCATTGTCTACGGTTTTGGGAACACCCATGACGCGACAATCATAGCCGGCCTTTTGCATGAACTTGGAAATCTTGTTACAGGTATCCATGGAGTCATTACCACCGTTATAGAAAAAATAACGGATATTATGTTTGCGGAACACCTCGAGAATGCGCTTATAATCCGTATCGTCAACTTCAGGATTCGCCAGTTTATAACGACAGGAGCCCAAGGCGGAAGAAGGCGTGGTTTTGAGCAGTTTCAATTCGGCCGGGTCCTCTTGGCCGATGTCGTAAAACTTCTCGTTTAAGATACCGACGATTCCATTGGCCGCACCGTAGACCTTTTCGATGACACCGGTTTGGCGCAGGGCTTCGGTAAAAACACCGGCCGCACTGGCATTGATGACCGAGGTCGGTCCGCCGGACTGGCCGAAAATCGCATTGCCGATTAATTTACTCATTCGAATCCTCCTAAGTGGCGTGTATAGTTCAAAATTTGCGCAACAGGGTCATTCTACCACCACATCCGGAAGGTTTCAAGGAAAAGTGATCCCGGTTCACCGCCGGTTTACTGTCATGGCTTACTGTCATTACTTTTAAAGTTATGTGTTTGAATCATGGTGCTGGCTCAGGTCAGGTTGTTGATCGGTTTTGAGCAAGCCGTATATCAGCATATCATGATAGTTGCCGTGGCGAAGAACCTGTTCCCGCAATCGCCCTTCAAGAGTAAAATTCAATGATTCAAACAGCTTGATGGAAGGTGTATTCGGTTCGATGACGCGTGCCCAAATACGTTTTAGGCCCAGCTCATCAAATGCGTAACGGATCATTAAAGTCAAAGCTTCGGCTGCCAGTCCACGGCCGCGAGCTGCAGGCTCGGTCAGCGCAATGCCGATTTCGCTGTTCCCGTTGGGCCAGTCGAGACCGTCCAGATTGAGCAGCCCGACCAACCGGCCGTCAACACGGACGGCGAAGATAAAATTTTCCACACCGTCATTCCAATCTGTCAGCAGGCGACCGATCTGGATGGCATTCAACGGTCGAGCCGTTGTCGGAATAAAATAGGTGAGGGAGGCCATATCTTGAAAAAATGGCAGCAAATTCGGGATATCGGACTCATGAATGGCGGTCAGATCAACACGTGGTCCACGCAACGGCAGTCCGGATCGAGAGTCATTGGTTGTCAACATTGATCACGCTCCTGGAGCTTTGATAAGGTCAGTATAATCTGCCGATTGACCCTTGACAAGGTAGCCGCGCATCCGTATAATTCATTCGTGCTGGCGCAAAGCCGGTAGACGGCCGGATCATTCCTGCACGATATGGTGGGATTAGCTCAGTTGGTTAGAGTGCCAGATTGTGGCTCTGGAAGTCGTGGGTTCGATTCCCATATCCCACCCCAAAATCCCCGGCGGGATCCTAATGAATCAACCGGATCCTTGGACAAGCTGTATCATTGGGGTGTCGCCAAGCGGTAAGGCACGGGACTTTGACTCCCGCATGCGTAGGTTCAAATCCTGCCACCCCAGCCAAACGATCCACTAGCTCAGCAGGTAGAGCACCTGACTTTTAATCAGGGGGTCCGGAGTTCGAACCTCCGGTGGATCACCAAAAAGCTTCAAGAGCATTGCTTCTTGAGGCTTTTATGTTTTCCCTCGGTTTAAATCACCTAAGCTTGACAATCTGTTCCATTTATCAGTACTGTTTAGATGTAAGCTTAAGAAAACTTTTTACGGAAAGGATTGTTGAAGATGAAAGTCCTGTTAATAGGCGGAACCGGGAATATCAGCATGTCTATCACTAAGCGGCTGCTGGCACGCGGCGATGAGGTTTATCTTTTTAATCGCGGCAAGAATCGGGAATGTGAGGCTCTGGGCGCACATTACATCATTGGCGATGCCTTTGAACCGGCGGATCTCAAAGCCAAGATCGGTGATCAGAAATTCGATGTTGTTGCCAATTTCATTCTGTTCACACCCGAACAAGCGCAGATGAATTATGA
>JAAYPL010000178.1 GCA_012519875.1 Clostridiaceae bacterium
CCGCTCCAACTGCTCATAGAAACGCCATTCGATAAACTGACCGAATTCACCGCCCATAAAGAGCAATTTGGCGCCCGGGTGGGTCATCTGGTAGACAAAAAGCGCCCGTAGGCCGGCGAATTTGCGCCAAATATCACCGGGCATTCGATCGATCAAGGATCGTTTGCCGTGTACCACCTCGTCGTGGGAAAAGGGCAGGACAAAGCGCTCGGAAAACGCGTACATCATGGAAAAGCTCAATTGATTCTGGTGCCAGCGCCGGTAGATATAATCGCGACTCATATAATCCAGCGTGTCGTGCATCCAGCCCATGTTCCATTTGTGGGTGAAACCCAGGCCGCCCTCGGTGATCGAATGACTGACCTTGGCCCAGGCTGTCGACTCCTCGGCGATCATCAGGCAGGCCGGTAGTTGTTCCCGAACCAGCAGGTTCAATTCCCGCAGAAAACTGATGGCGTCAAGATTCTCATTGCCACCGTATTTATTGCGCACAAATTCCGTCCGGCCGTAGTTGAGATAGAGCATGCTGGAAACGGCATCGACCCGCAATCCATCGAGATGAAATTCGGTCAGCCAGAACCAGGCGTTGGAAATCAAGAACGAACGGACCTCAGCCCGGCTGAAATTAAAGGCGTATGTACCCCATTCACGATGTTCGCCCAGACGGCTGTCCGCAGGTTCAAACAGCGGGGTGCCGTCAAATCTGGCCAGTCCGTGCGCATCACGGGGGAAATGTGCCGGTACCCAGTCGAGGATGACTTTGATCCCCAGCTGATGCATGTGATCCACCAAGTATTTAAAATCGGATGGTAATCCGAAGCGGCTGGTCACGCTGTAATAACCGGTTACCTGATAGCCCCAGGAGTCATCCAGCGGATGCTCCATGACCGGCATCAGCTCAACCGCATTGTAGCCCATGTCAATCAGATATTCGCCGAGCGTTTCCGCCAAATCACGGTAATTCATCACCTGGCCATCGCTGTGACGCCGCCATGACCCCAGATGAACCTCATAAATATTGAGCGGTCCTGCTTCCATTGCATCCGGCCGGTTGGCCATATAGTTTGCATCCCGCCAGAGGTAATCGTCCGGATCGTAAAGAATGGAAGCTGTGTTCGGCCTTGTTTCGCTGTGCCGTGCATAAGGATCAGCCTTGAGCCGGATCAGGTTGTCCGGTCCGGTTATGGCATACTTGTATCGATCCCATTGGGCAGCGCCGGCTACAAAACCATGCCAGATACCGGTCGTGCCAACCATTTCCAGCGGATTGGCCTCTTGATCCCATTGATTGAAACTGCCGACAACCGTTACCTGTCTGGCGGCCGGAGCCCAAACAGCGAAAAAATAGCCTGCCTCTCCGGCAGGACCGGTGGCAGGTCTGGACCCAAGCAGGTTATAACTCATGTAATCCTGGCCTTTATTAAACAAGTACGCCTGATCCATCAGCCTCACCTCCTGGCGACAATTCGTTTGCTCAAGCCAATTATACCCTATTTACCGGGATAACAACAAGCCGATCCATGATTCGGGTTTGATTTCATCCGGCAGCGTAACTGCCGCCCCGGTCAAAAGCCGCCATTTCAGCCGGGATCAAATGGTGGTGGCGCGAAGGTAAATTTTCAAACAAAGCTCGGGAGAATGACTCGCGGCCAACCAGGCCGGTCTGGCGAATCAGGCAGCCTTAAAGAATAATGACCGCATAAGTGATATTACCCTGCTCGGTGGCCAGTTCGGATGCGGGGATCGATATCCATCGGACGTCGGTCCGGGCATGAATCGGTTTGGCCAAAGAACTGTCAATAATGATCAAACCGCCGGGTTTGACAATCGCCGAGAACTTTTCCAAAGAAGGGCTGTTCATAGCGACCAGAACATCAGCTTCGGCAATAACCGGCGAGCCGATGGCCTCATCGGAAACAATAACCCCGCAGTTGGCTGTTCCTCCGCGCATTTCAGGTCCGTAGGATGGAAACCAGCAAACCTCCTTACCCTCGGTCAGAACGGCTGACGCAATAAAGCGTCCGGCTGAAAGTATCCCTTGACCGCCAAATCCGGCCAATAAAATCGAACAATTCATTTTCTTTCCTCCAGTTTCGGATCACGGAATAGACCCAGCGGGTACTGCCGGATCATGGCCTCTGCCACCCAATCCATGGAACTTTTAGGATCCATTCCCCAATTCGTGGGACAGGTCGACAAAACTTCCACCAACGAAAAGCCCAATCCGGCCTCTTGAACCTGAAAAGCTTTGCGAATGGCTTTTTGAGCCTGAACAATATGTCGATAATCGTGAAGCGAAACACGCTCAACATAAACCGCGCCGGGCAGGGTGGCTATCATTTCACTGACATTGATCGGATGCCCTTGCGTATCCGGATCACGACCAAAGGGGGAGGTGGCTGTCACCTGCCCGATCAGAGTGGTCGGCGCCATCTGGCCGGACGTCATGCCGTAAATGGCGTTGTTGGCAAAAAACACGCTTATTTTTTCACCGCGGGCTGCGGCATGAATGATTTCAGCCGTGCCGATGGCCGCCAGATCCCCATCGCCTTGGTAGGTAAAAACCGACTTGGAAGGATGCACCCGCTTGACGCCTGTCGCGACGGCCGGTGCTCGCCCATGGGCAGCCTGAACCATGTCACAGGCAAAATATTCGTAATTATTGTAGGTACAACCCACCGAGGAAACTCCGATGGTCCGATGAAGGATATCCAGCTCACACATGGCCTCAGCGATCAAGCGATGTAAAATACCATGGGTACAGCCGGGGCAGTAATGCATCGGAACGTTAAGAAGTCCGTCGGTTCTTTTGAATACGGCTTTCATAACATCACCTCCCGGCCATCTTCATGATCTTTTGTAAGATTTCCTGCTGCGTCGGCAAATTGCCCCCTGACCGGCCTAAAAACCTAACCGGCTTCATCCCGTTGACAGCCAGACGGACATCTTCAACCATCTGTCCGCAACTCAGCTCAATCGTCAGAACAGCCTTGACAGAGGGTTGTGAAGCGGCTTGAGCAATGACCTCGGACGGAAATGGCCAAAGGGTGATCGGCCGGATCAGGCCGACTCGGACGCCCTCGGCGGACGCAACAGGGATGACGCTGCGGCTGATTCGGCTGCAGGTGCCAAAGGCAACCATAAGAATATCGGCGTCTTCGCAGTTCAGACACTCGGCCCGCACTTCCTTACGGGAAATTTCGGCATATTTGGCCTGAAGCTTCTGATTAAAAGCCTCCAGGACATCGGCCTTGATATAAATGGAAGTAATGGTATTGTGCGGCCGGGCACCGCCGGTTCCGGTCAAGGCCCATGGCTTGTCGGGCAAGTCGATGGGCTCCTGATCACGGAAAGTGACCGGTTCCATCATCTGTCCCAAGGCACCGTCACCCAGAATCAAAGTCAGCATCCGGTAACGATCGGCCAGATTGAATGCTTCGACCGTCATTTCATAAAGCTCCTGGACACTGGCCGGTGCCAAGACGATGTTTCGGTAATCACCGTGCCCGCCGCCTTTTGTCGCCTGAAAATAATCACCTTGCGAGGGCAGAATACCGCCCAAGCCGGGACCCGCCCGTACGATATTGACGGCAACAGCAGGTAATTCGGCACCGGCAATGTATGAAAAACCTTCCTGTTTAAGGCTGATTCCCGGACTTGAGCTGGACGTCATCGCCCGGGCTCCGGCGGCTGCGGCTCCGTAAACCATGTTGATCGCCGCCAATTCACTTTCAGCTTGAATCACCGTACCACCGACCTCAACCATCCTTTTGGCCATATAATGCATAATTTCGGTCTGCGGAGTGATCGGATAACCGAAATAATAGCGGCAACCTGCGCGGATGGCCGCTTCGGCAATCGCTTCATTGCCCTTCATCAATACACGTTTCCCCATGCACCAAGCCTCCTCAACGCCAAACCTTAATGACCAGATCGGGGCAGATTGTTGCGCACACCCCACAGCCTGCACAACGATCAGCCTGTTCTACATAGGCGGGGTGAAAACCTTTATCGTTCAGACGATTCTTTCGCAATTGGATGAGCCGTTGCGGGCAAGCTGACAAGCAAAGTCCACATCCTTTGCACAGATCTTGATTAAATTCAATACGAGGCATGAGCGTTCCTTTCCGGCAAATCAATAATTACTTCTATAATCAAAATAATTGTATCACAAAGTATTTATTTTGTAAAAATAAGTCAGCAAAAAAATTTCCGATTGCACTTGATATCTGATTCAGCTAAAATGGGTGATGTTCTGACCGCGTATGGCGGACAAATGTGTGCCCGGAGGAAACGTTTTGTGAAGCATATTATTATTTTGGGAGATGGCATGTCGGATCTTCCGATCGCGGCCTTAGATGGAAAAACACCTCTGCAAGCGGCTGTAAAGCCCCATATGGACCGTTTGGCGAGAGAGGGATTTGCCGGCTTGGTTCAAACCATACCTGAAGGGATGACCCCGGGAAGCGATACCGCCAATATGTCTGTGATGGGATTTGACCCGCGCATCTACTATACCGGTCGCTCACCCCTTGAGGCCATCAGCATGTCGATCGAGATGGAGCCTGAGGATGTCGCTTTTCGTTGTAATCTCGTTACCTTGTCGGAAGGAGCGGAATACGCCGATCGGGTCATGGTGGATTACTCTTCCGACGAAATCGGAAGCGACGAGGCCGCCCGCCTGATCGAAGAAATCAACCGACATTTCGAGAGTCAGGCTTTCCGCTACTATCCGGGCAAAAGTTACCGGCATTGCCTGATTTGGAAAAAAGGGCACACGAAGATGTCGCTGGTTCCTCCACACGATATCCTGACCCGGGTGATCGGACAATACCTGCCTTCCGGTCCGGATTCCGCGCAGTTGCTTTCCATGATGGTACAAAGCACTTCGATCCTGGACAAGCACCCGGTTAATCAGGCCCGTCATCGGCGAAAGCTTAACAAAGCCAATTCGATTTGGATCTGGGGACAGGGAACCAAGCCCCAATTACCTGAAATATCTACCTCTTTTGCTCTAAGCGGCTCGGTCATTTCTGCGGTCGATCTGATTAACGGCCTGGGCATCTGTGCCGGTTTGCACGTTGTTGATGTCCCCGGAGTCACCGGCAATATTCATACCAATTTCGACGGCAAAGCACAGGCGGCCATCAACGAACTGTCTCGCGGCCGGGACTACGTTTATTTGCATGTCGAGGCGCCCGATGAATGCGGGCATCGTGCGGAGATTGCCAACAAAGTACGCTCCATCGAATTGATCGATCATCATATTGTCGGTCCGGTCCGCGCTTGGCTGGAGCAGCATCGGCAAAAAACCGGGGAAGATTTCCGTATCCTTGTTCTCCCCGACCATGCCACGCCCTTGGATCTTCGGACACACACAGCAGATCCTGTCCCATTCGTCTGCTATAGCAGCGATGGACGAGAGGTCCTGCCGGCTTTGTCATATGATGAGGTATGCTGCCAACAGACCGGATATTTTCTGGAAGAGGGGCCGACTTTATTTGCTCGATTTGTCCGTGACGGTTTTGTTTAATTCAGTTCGGCCAAGGTAACTCCGCTGTCGCCCTCGCCGTAAGAGCCCAGGCGAAAATCCTTGACCCTTTTATCTCCTTTGAGTTTTTGGTGAACGGCGCTGCGCAGGGCACCGGTCCCCTTGCCGTGAACGATCCGAATGCTTGTGATTCCGGCCAGAACAGCGTCATCGATAAATTTATCCAGGTTGCCGGTTGCCTCTTCGACCGTCTGCCCTAACAGTAAGATCTCCGTATTCATCGCCAGATGCCGTTCCATAGTCAGACCGTCTTGTTTGCGTCCGGGCCTGCTCCTGCTATGTCTCTTGTCAGAAGGATCGGCCACGGCTTCAGGATAACGCAGGGCATCGGCCGAAACACTGATTCGCATGGCGTCACTCTGCAAAATATAATTGCCGCGGCTGTCCGGCCCTTCGATCACCTTGCCGACAATGCCAAGGGCCGGTGCGCTGTAATGTTCGCCAATCCGGATTTCTTCCTCGGCCAAAGCCTCTCCGGATGCACGGAGTGTCGCACGACCGATCTCTTGCTCGATCCGGCCAAGGCCTGTCCGGATTTTCCGACGCGCCTCGGTGGCCAACAGATGCTTTTGAGCCAGATTATCTTCTCGTTGCAATTGTCGGATTTCCGTCAGCATCTCCTCGATTTCCTGCAAAGCGTCACCATACAAGGCACGCGCCTCGGTCCGCGCTTTTTCCACAACCTGACGGCTTTTATCCGCCAGTTGGTCGCGCAATATTTTATGTTGCTGTAATTCTTCAACCGCCTGATCGCGAAGTTTTCTGGCCTCCAATTGCAATCGACCGGCTTCGGAGCGACTTTTTTCCACATTGGCGATTAATTCCTCAAAGCGGATTTCCTCTTCCGAAATCAAAGATCTGGCATGCTCAATGATTGCCGGCTGCAGGCCAAGGCGCTGTGAAATAACAAACGCATTGCTGACCCCCGGAACCCCGATCAGCAACCGGTAGGTTGGCTGCAGCGTGTCGGTGTCGAATTCACAGCAAGCATTTTCCACCTCCGGCGTGCGCAGCGCATATCCTTTCAATTCTTTGTAGTGGGTGGTGGCGACGGTCAGGCAACCCTTACGACGCAAGTAATCCAGGATGGCAATAGCCAGGGCCGCACCCTCAGACGGATCGGTGCCGGAGCCAAGTTCATCCAGAAGAACCAAGGTCTTGGGTCTTGCCCGGGTCGTAATCCGGATAATATTGCGTAAATGCGAGGAAAATGTACTTAGATCCTGTTCAATGCTCTGCTCATCGCCGATGTCTGCCAGAACCTCGTCGAAAATCGAAATTTCCGACTGGTCCCGGGTCGGAATCTGCAGGCCGGCCATGGCCATCAGCGTCAAGAGGCCGCATGTTTTGAGCGATACTGTTTTACCACCCGTATTGGGACCGGTGATCACCAGGGTTTTGAAGGTGGTTCCCAACTCAAGGTCAATAGGAACCACCCGATCGGCCGGGATCAACGGATGACGGGCCGATCGTAAATTGATGCGTCCCCGGTCATTAAGCACCGGTGGCTGCCCTTTCATTTTTAGAGCCAGAAGGCCTTTCGCCATGGCAAAATCCAGCCTGGCAACAAGTTCGGCATTGACACGCAAGGCATCGGCATCCGTTGCAACCAGCGCCGACAGCTCTTGTAAAATCCGGTCAATTTCCTCCCGCTCCAGCCCGGCGAGTTCACGAATACGGTTGTTGAGTTCAACAACCGCCAACGGTTCAACGAACAGGGTGGCACCGCTGGCGGAAGTGTCATGGACGATGCCCGGAATGTCGCCACGGTGTTCGGCTTTTACCGGCACAACATAGCGATCGCCCCGCAAGGTCACCAGCTGGTCTTGGAGAGAACGCCCGTGGCTGCGAACCAGCCGGTTAAGACAGTCCTTCACATCATTTTGGGCTTTTCGGATCCGTCGGCGAATAGAGGACAGTTGGGCACTGGCACGGTCGTGAAGCTCCTCTTCGCCGGCAATCGCCTCATCAAGGCGCGCTTCAATTTCAGGCAATGGCTGCAGTTGGATGAGCAGGCCGAAAAGGATCCGCTCGGGATCATAGGACTCAGGCAAAGACCCTCGCAAACGCGAAACCCCGCGCAAAAAAGCGCCGATGCGCAGAAGCTCGGCGCAGGATAACCGGGCTTGACTCCGGGCCCGTGCCACTGCCGGGCGGATATCGTGAATCCCACTGATAGGCAGGACACCCTTTTCCAAAATTATTTTGACAGCGTCATCTGTTTCGGCTTGCCGATATTGAACTTCCGCCAGATTTGAGACAGGGGTCAATGCCGCACAAAGCTCGCGCCCAAGCGGCGAATGCGTCATCAAGGTCAATTCGTGAATGATTTTGTCGTATTCCAGAATGAGAAGCGTGCGCTTATCCATCAGGCTGCTCGGGTTTAAACCATTTTCTCACCAGCGGTTGCAGATAGGCCATGGCATAGCGCAGGCAGGCATATAATGACCAAAGGATCGGAACAATGAAGATATAGTTAGCCAGGCGGCTCTGATCCTTAGTCAGAAAAAACAACGAGGCAAAAGCCACGACAAAAAGAACCGTACCCACCTTGCCGTACCATTGGGCGAAAACAACCGTCGATTCTTTCTTGAACAACAAAGCACTGCCGATAATCATCAGTAATTCGCGAAAAAAAATAACCAGCGGGACCCATATCGGCAATTTGCCGACAACGCACATCATGACCGCCGTCGTCAGCTGAAAAAGCTTGTCGGCCAACGGGTCGAACAGTTTGCCGAACTCGGTGATCTGGTTAAATTTGCGGGCAATAAAGCCATCCAGCATGTCCGTTAACCAAATACCCACAAACAAAAGAAACGCCGCAAAATTATAGTCGTCACCCGCATATATCAGATATGCTAAAACGGGTATGGCCAAAAAGCGAATCAGGGTCAAGATGTTGGGCACATTCGGTACAAATCGTAATTTCATGTTGTCATTATAACAGTCTTGATAGGGGGACTCAAGCATACAAAACAGCTGCTGCTCATACTATCGGCCGGCGGTCCTCAAGTATGTTTCAGGATAAAAAACGCAGCCTTATAAATTTTGCGGTATAATAAATTTTCGCCGTAAGTTATTATTATTCTGTTATTCATTGATTTTTCCTAAAACTCTGCTAAAGGGCTAAAATATGCGCTCGCTCCAGATCCTCGGCACTGATGGTTCTGGTCATGCTCAAAGCCTCTTCGATATCCAAATCAAGAATGTTTCCCTGCCGATAAGCAATAACCCTGTTTAATCGGCCTTGATGCAGACATTCAACGGCTCGAAGCCCCATAATGCTGCCCATCTGGCGATCACGCAGTGTCGGGCTGCCGCCCCGTTGTAAATGGCCGAGAATTGTAGCCCGCGCTTCAATGCCCGCTACTTTTTCGATTGTTCGGGTTATTTCCATGGTATTGCCGGTTCCTTCGGCGACAACCACAATGAAATGTTTCTTGCCCCGATTACGGCCCTCCAGAAGAACCTTAATGACATCGCTCTGGATGTTGGTTTCGACTTCGGGAATCATAACAACCTCGGCGCCGGTGGCAACCGCAACATTGAGAGCCAGATAACCGGCGTTACGTCCCATAACTTCGATGACACTGCAGCGTTCATGAGAGGAGGCTGTATCACGAAGACGGTCAATGGCCTGCATGGCGGTATTCATGGCGGTATCATAACCGATCGTGTACTCGGTACAGGCGATATCATTATCGATCGTACCCGGAATGGCAATAACCGGAAAGCCTTTGGCGGCCAGATCCCGCGCGCCACGGAAAGTACCGTCTCCGCCGATGACAACGACGGCATCAAGATTAAATACCTTGGCCATGGCGATGGCCTTGTCCACCCCTTCGGACGTATTAAAGGTCTTGCTGCGTGCGGTCATCAAGAAGGTCCCGCCCCGCTGCAGCTTTTCCGAAACCGACCGGCTGTTTAACTCAACGATATTCCCACGCCACATGCCATGGTAGCCACGTTCGATGCCGAAAACTCGAAAGCCATGAAAAATGCCGCCGCGAACAACAGCGCGAATGACGGCATTCATCCCCGGCGCATCGCCGCCGCTGGTCAGCACACCGATGTTGCGAATAGGTTGGGTATTGATCGCTTTTTGCTTGCTCATGCTTTTCTCCTCAAATCAGATCACGGGGAAATGATGCCCAGATTATCCTGACCATATCGATCAACCAGAATACTGAGCACGGCATCGGATAGTTCAACCCAATAATTATGGGGTAATTGCACCGTCTGATCGACCGACGGTAAGTAAACGTGGACCGGGGTTGTGCCGCGAAAATACGCCAAGGTGGCCAACAGTTGCTGATAACCTTGATCATCGGGCAGGCCTTGATAACGAATCGCCAGTCTGTACCGACCGGATGGATCAGGCCCGGCAGGAGATCGCTTTGTTGATGGCATGTCGACAACCACCGGGATCCCTTGGGTTTCCGGAATCGACGGTGACCGCGAGCGCCGGTTGGGCAGGGTTTCACGAGAGAAAAAACCTTCCGGCAGACGTGTGGCATCAACGGCAAGTTCCGCGATTTGGTCGGCCACCAGCTTGGGAACGTCATCCTCGCGAATACTCAAGCGACCACTGATCAACAAGACCTTGGCGGTGGCCAAAACCTCCGCCGAAGCGGTCAGAACCTTGGGGAAAACCAACACCTCATATTGGCCGAATAAATCCTCAATCGTGAGAAAACTCATCAATTCATTGGATCTTGTCGTTTTGTTTTTGCGATCGGCCAGCATGCCGGCCATGATCACCCGGTCGCCGTCGGCGATGGCCGGCTGGACCATCGCCTCATTTTCAACTTCAACAAGCCGCTCGGGACCCATATCGGCAAAAGCCGAACTGTCCAGTGTGGTTAAGCGGCCGATCACTGCGGTATATTCGTTCAAGGGATGGCCGGTCACATAAAGACCGAGCATTTCTTTTTCCATGGCCAACAATTCAGCCCGGTCGAATTCCGGAATGGCGGGATAGTCCGGCTCGGCATCAATGTTGGCCGGTGCCGGAGCCAGTTCAAAGAGTGATAGCTGACCCTCCATGTTAAGCCGCCGGGCATGGTTCAGCCGGGCGGTAAAGACATCGAGAACCGCAATCAGCTGCGACCGTGGGATGCCGAAAAAATCCAGCGCGGAGGAACGAATCAGACTTTCGATCATCTTGCGATTGATTTCGGTTTCATTCAGGCGACGCAGAAAATCCCCGTAGGATTTAAAGGGACCGTCTTCCTGCCGCTCACGGATCAGTTTGCCGATCGCCGCGGCGCCAACATTCTTGACCGCCGCCAAAGCAAAACGTATCTGTCCCTTTTCGGTTGTAAAGCGGGCATCGCTCTGATTGATATCCGGCGGCAGCACACGGATGCCCATTTTTTGACAGACGCGGACATACCGGGCGGCCTGGGACAAACTTCCGAGGTAGCTGTTCAGGATGGCAGCCATAAATTCCACCGGATAATAATATTTGAGCCAGGCGGTAAAATAGGATACCACCGCATAGGATGCAGCATGGCTCTTGTTAAAAGCATAGCCGGCAAAGGCCATGACGTCTTCAAAAATCTTCTCGGCGATATCCAGGCTAACCCCACGGGCGACAGCTCCCGGAACCGGATTGCCTTTCTCATCCCGGCCACCGTACAGAAACAGCGACTTGTACTGAGCCAATTCATCCGGTTTCTTTTTGGACATGGCACGCCGGACATTGTCAGACTGACCCATCGAAAATCCCGCAAGGTCACGGACGATCTGCATGACCTGTTCCTGATAAACAATGCAGCCGTAGGTCACATTGAGAATGGGTTCAAGAAACGGATGATCGTAACGAATTTTGCCATGATCATGTCTGGCGGCAACATAGCGTGGAATCTGCTCCATCGGCCCCGGACGGTAAAGGGAAATACCGGCGATAATATCCTCCAATGACTCCGGCTGCAACTCTTTCATAAAGCTGGTCATGCCTTGACTCTCCAGCTGGAAGACGCCATCTGTACTACCTTCGCTGATCATGGCAAAGACCCGCTTGTCATCCATTGGCAAACGGTCATAATCGATCCGTGTCCCGTGATTTTTTAATACCATTTCAGCGGTATCGCGCAACACGGTCAAGGTTCTCAGTCCGAGAAAATCAAACTTTAACAGACCGATCAGTTCGACGTTGTTTTTGTCAAACTGAACAACAATGGCATCTTCATTCCTGGCCAGCGGAACCAGATCGGTCAACGGCTGACTGGAAATGACAACACCGGCGGCATGGGTTGATGCGTGGCGCGGCATACCCTCGAAACGCATGGCATTGTCCAGCACTTCGCGAGTTACGCTGTTTTGCTGATAATCCTGTCGCAGCTCCGGATTGCTCTCCAGCGCCTTGCGAATGGTTATGCCTAGGGTTGTCGGTACCATTTTGGCAATTCGATCGGCTTCGGCATACGGTACATCCAGTGCCCGGGCAACATCCCGGATGACCGCTCGGGCAGCCAACGTACCAAAAGTGATCACCTGGGCTACGTGGTCGTGGCCGTACTTTTCGGTCACATAGTCAATGACCTCCGGGCGTCGCTCATAGCAAAAATCGATATCAAAATCCGGCAGGCTGACCCGTTCGGCATTGAGAAATCGTTCAAAAATCAAAGAATACTGCAACGGATCAATATTGGTAATACCCAGACACCAAGCAGCCAGCGACCCGGCTCCCGATCCCCGTCCCGGGCCGACCATGATGTCGCGGCTGTGGGCAAAACGGATGAAGTCCCAGACAAC